>NZ_JAYXUH010000049.1:0-628 GCF_036040035.1 Photobacterium sp. S4TG1 | reverse complement strand
GATGGAAGGTTATGCTTCTATAATTTATGATGAAGGCAATAAAAAAGAAGCGTTAGATATTTGGAGAAAAATGGCGAATACTGGAGATGCTGGTTCTATAATATTTCTTGCTGCACAGTACCTACATTCATTACCACAAATCACTTACCCAGAAAAAGACGAAGTGCTCGGTGCTGCTTATTCGAAAATATATCTAGACTCGATGGGCACAGATAAAGAGCATGACCTTTATGATATTTATAAAGAGAACTATCTTGAGGCAATGAGTCATTTATCAGAAGTCCAAAAAAAACAAGTCAACGACTTTGCTACTAAGTTCTTAAAGAAACATACAGTGAGAGCGCTTCGCTAATCTTGCTCTGCCCTATCATTAACAGCCTTAAACGCTTCCTCTATTAGAAGCGTTTTGCGCTGGTGAGTACCAAATACATAAATTTTAACCAACTGATTTATAGATAATTCGACTATGTATTTAAGCCTTCAAACAAATTATTGCTCCGCAATTTTTAAGTGCTACTTTGTATGCGGTAATTAAGGATTAATAAATAATGCAAAAAATAAAAATAGGTTATCGGTGGCTGTTATGTTTATGCCTGTTGTGTGCCTCACAAATACAGGCACAAACAAC
>NZ_JAYXUH010000048.1:0-659 GCF_036040035.1 Photobacterium sp. S4TG1 | reverse complement strand
CTGTTTTATGCAGTGTCCACACAGATTGCCTGGTTAAAATGTAAAAGAACATCTAAGTTACCCATAACTTAGAGAAAACTTAGTCCCGTTCGTCTAGAGGCCTAGGACACCGCCCTTTCACGGCGGTAACAGGGGTTCGACTCCCCTACGGGACGCCACTTCTTTTCATCGGAAGTAAAACGATGGGCGATTAGCTCAGTTGGGAGAGCACCTCCCTTACAAGGAGGGGGTCACTGGTTCGAGCCCGGTATCGCCCACCACTTTCTGTTGAATAGAACTTCTCCTAAGAAGTGAAACTTGATGGGGTTATAGCTCAGCTGGGAGAGCGCCTGCCTTGCACGCAGGAGGTCTGCGGTTCGATCCCGCATAGCTCCACCACTTTCTAAATGCATTCGTAAGAGTGTGATTAGAAAGTGGATTCGTCATCTTTAAAAATGACAAAAACACATGTTCTTTAACAATCTGGAAAGCTGACTAGTAAATTTAATCGAAAGATTAATTTTAAAAATGTTTTTATTGCTTCTTTTATAAAGAAGGATAAAAACGAGTTCTCAAAACATACACATTCAAGTGTCTGTGTTTGCTTTCACTTTTTAAAGTGAAGACAAATAAATGAGTCCGGCGAAAAACCAATGTTTAATAATTTCTTGATCGGATTA
>NZ_JAYXUH010000047.1:0-815 GCF_036040035.1 Photobacterium sp. S4TG1 | reverse complement strand
AGTTCATATTGCCGCAGCTTCGGTGTATAGCTTAGCCCCGTTAAATCTTCCGCGCAGGCCGACTCGACCAGTGAGCTATTACGCTTTCTTTAAATGATGGCTGCTTCTAAGCCAACATCCTGGCTGTCTGAGCCTTCCCACATCGTTTCCCACTTAGCTATAACTTTGGGACCTTAGCTGGCGGTCTGGGTTGTTTCCCTCTTCACGACGGACGTTAGCACCCGCCGTGTGTCTCCCGGATAGTACTTACTGGTATTCGGAGTTTGCAAAGGGTTGGTAAGTCGGGATGACCCCCTAGCCTTAACAGTGCTCTACCCCCAGTAGTATTCGTCCGAGGCGCTACCTAAATAGCTTTCGGGGAGAACCAGCTATCTCCGAGTTTGATTGGCCTTTCACCCCTAGCCACAAGTCATCCGCTAATTTTTCAACATTAGTCGGTTCGGTCCTCCAGTAAGTGTTACCTCACCTTCAACCTGCCCATGGCTAGATCACTCGGTTTCGGGTCTAATCCTAGCAACTATGACGCCCAGTTAAGACTCGGTTTCCCTACGGCTCCCCTAAACGGTTAACCTTGCTACTAAAATTAAGTCGCTGACCCATTATACAAAAGGTACGCAGTCACCCAACAAGTGGGCTCCTACTGCTTGTACGTACACGGTTTCAGGTTCTATTTCACTCCCCTCACAGGGGTTCTTTTCGCCTTTCCCTCACGGTACTGGTTCACTATCGGTCAGTCAGGAGTATTTAGCCTTGGAGGATGGTCCCCCCATGTTCAAACAGGATATCACGTGTCCCGTCCTACTCGATTTCACTAA
>NZ_JAYXUH010000046.1:0-869 GCF_036040035.1 Photobacterium sp. S4TG1 | reverse complement strand
ACATGCGATAACTGCCGCTAGAGTAACGATGTTACCTACAGTCGGGTTAAACATGTGGCTGAACACTAAACCAAACGGTGCAGTTGATGCTGCTAGTTCTGAGTTAGGAATAATACCTTGAATAACACCCGTTGATGCGATGTAAACAATTGCTGCGAAACCAGTACCAAACAGTACTGCAAGCGGTACGTTACGCTCTGGGTTTTCAACTGCATCAGAGTTAGCACCAGCAGATTCAATACCTAGGAAAGCCCATAAAGTCAGTGCGATACCAGAAGATACTGAGTGCATAGTTGTGTCATGATGTGGGTTCCACGCGCTCATGAATGTTTGTGGATCGAACCACCACCAACCGATGATAGACAGACCTGCAACTGGAATAATAATACCCCAAACAGTGAATGCTGAGATTTGACCTGTGATTTTCGCACCGCCAAAGTTAGCTACCATAGTGAAGATAAGGATAGCCACCACACCGTAGAAAGTATGCATTGGCGTATCAAGCCAAGGCATAAATGGTTTGATGTAACCTAAAGCAGAAACGGCAATAGCAACACAGCTAATCACCAAACACACGTAGTAAGTGTAAGAAGAGATGAAGAAAGATGATTTTCCGTGTGCTTCTTCTGCGTAAGCTGACATACCGCCAGAGCGTTTACAAAATGCACCACATTTAGCGAACGTGTAAGCAATACACATTGCACCTAGCGCAGTAACAATCCAAGATAACATTGAGATTGCACCAACTTGCGCCAAGCTTGCTGGTAGCATAATAATACCGGAACCCATCATGTTAACTGCAACAAGTACAGTTAAGCCGACAAGGCCCATTTTTTTAGTGCCAGTATCTGATGACATTATATTCACCT
>NZ_JAYXUH010000045.1:0-901 GCF_036040035.1 Photobacterium sp. S4TG1 | reverse complement strand
CTGGATTTTGATGTTTCGAGAATGCGAGAGAGTGTGAAGCTAACTCCCACCATCATATAATTCTTTCTTAGTTCAGTTGGTACTCTTTATTGGAGAGCTTAGCGGCTTGTTAATTCACATGTCACTGGTTCAAGTCCAGTAGAGTGAAGCCAAATAGAGAAGCCCGCAAGAAATTGCGGGCTTTTTTACATCTGAAGTTTGTTAATTGTGAATGATAAAGAAGCGAATCCTTCTCCCACCATCATATAATTCCTTCTTAGTTCAGTTGGTACTCTTTATTGCGGGCTTTTTTACATCTGAAGTTTGTTAATTGTGAATGATAAAGAAGCGAATCCTTCTCCCACCATCATACAATTCCTTCTTAGTTCAGTTGGTACTCTTTATTGGGGAGCTTAGCGGCCGGTTAATTCACATGTCACTGGTTCAAGTCCAGTAGAGGGAGCCAAATAGAGAAGCCCGCAAGAAATTGCGGGCTTTTTTACGTCTGGATTTTGATGCTTCGAGAATGAGAGAGTGTGTGAAGCTAACTCCCACCACCATATAATTTCTTCTTAGTTCAGTTAGTACTCTTTATTGGGGAGCTTAGCGGCTTGTTAATTCACATGTCACTGGTTCAACTCCAGTAGAGTGAAGACAAATAGAGAAGCCCGCAAGAAATTGCGAGTTTTTTTACGCCTGGATTTTGATGTTTCGAGAATGCGAGAGAGTGTGAAGCTAACTCCCACCATCATACAATTCCTTCTTAGTTCTGTTGGTACTCTTTATTGGGGGAGGGAGCGGTTATTGATTACAGATAATGACTCTTTTTTATATGTAGGTTCTTCATTATATTTGCTTGTGTCCTGTTGTTTAATGCACCAAATTGAATGATATTAATAAGCTTTGATTAATTGGTGAACGC
>NZ_JAYXUH010000044.1:0-928 GCF_036040035.1 Photobacterium sp. S4TG1 | reverse complement strand
CTAGGCTCACTACTTGGCTGGCAGTTCACTAACGCCCAAGTATCTAAAGCAGCGGCAGATGAAGGTTTGTTCCCTAAAATCTTCTCTAAAACCAACAAAGCGGGCGCACCGATTGCAGGTATGTTAATCATGCTAGCAGCTGAGATTATTCTTGCGGTAATGACTATCTCTCCTAACTTGATCAGTCAGTTTAACGCGCTATTGAACCTAGCCGTATTTATTAACATGGTACCTTACATCCTATCGATGACTGGCCTTGAAGTGCTACTTCGTAAGAATGTGGTATCTAAAAAGCAATACCGTCTTGGCGCTACCGTGGGTACATTAGCAGTTCTGTACAGCATCTATGGTGTGTACGCTTGTGGTGCGACAGCTGTATTTGGCGGTACCATCTTGACACTACTTGGCTACATCTTCTACGGCTTCATCGCAGCACGTGATACTAAGCCAGAAGTGAATGCAAACTAATTAAAGATTTAATAAATTCGATACTAAAGAAATTTATTAATAACCAACTAGAACGGAAATGGGAATAAATAATAAATACGTCACACATTAATATTTAATTAATCAATGACATTATTTATTCCCTTCTAAAATATTCGAACAGATTTTTATTACTTCATAGATCTATGTTGCGGTAAAACATATCTGCCACTAATCATTTTATTCAGGCGTTATTATGAACAATAATAGTAGTACAAATAAAATGCGTGCTCTCGTTATCGAGCACCAAAACATTACTCCTAACAGCTTTGCAGACCGCGCAACTAAGTCGCTTGTTGCTGAACTACAAAACCGTACTATCGAAATCATCACTGCGACTTCTTACGAAGATGCACGTGCGGTTATTCTGTCTACTCAAATTGACAGCTTAGTATTAGCACTAGAAAAAACTGAAGAGCAAATCGTTAACTCTCATGAAGAG
>NZ_JAYXUH010000043.1:0-931 GCF_036040035.1 Photobacterium sp. S4TG1 | reverse complement strand
ATCGGCTCACTACTTGGCTGGCAGTTCACTAACGCCCAAGTATCTAAAGCAGCGGCAGATGAAGGTTTGTTCCCTAAAATCTTTGCTAAAACCAACAAAGCAGGTGTGCCAATTGCAGGTATGTTAATCATGCTAGCAGCTGAGATTCTACTAGCAGTAATGACTATCTCTCCTAACTTGATCAGTCAGTTTAACGCGCTATTGAACCTAGCAGTATTTATTAACATGGTACCTTACATCTTATCGATGACTGGCCTTGAAGTGCTACTTCGTAAGAACATGGTATCTAAAAAGCAATACCGTCTTGGCGCTACCGTGGGTACATTAGCGGTTCTGTACAGCATCTATGGTGTGTACGCTTGTGGTGCGACAGCTGTATTTGGCGGTACCATCTTGACACTACTTGGTTATATCTTCTACGGCTTCATCGCCGCTCGTGATACTAAACCAGAAGTGAATGCAAACTAATTAAAGATTTAATAAATTCGATACTAAAGAAATTTATTAATAACTCGCTAGAACGGAAATGGGAATAAATAAAAATAGGCTCACAATTAATATTAATATTAATAAAAAGCTTTATTTATTCCCTTTCTAAAATATTCGGTCAGACCTTTTATTACTTCATATTTTTTATGTTGTGGTAAAACACATCTGCCACTAATTATTTTATTCAGGCATTATTATGAACAACAATAGTAGTACAAATAAAATGCGTGCTCTCGTTATCGAGCACCAAAACATTACTCCTAACAGCTTTGCAGACCGCGCAACTAAGTCGCTTGTTGCTGAACTACAAAACCGCACTATCGAAATCATCACTGCGACTTCTTACGAAGATGCACGTGCGGTTATTCTGTCTACTCAAATTGATAGCTTAGTATTAGCACTAGAAAAAACTGAAGAGCAAATCGTTAACTCTCATGAAGAA
>NZ_JAYXUH010000042.1:0-933 GCF_036040035.1 Photobacterium sp. S4TG1 | reverse complement strand
ACATGGGGAGACCCCACACTACCATCGGCGCTATTACGTTTCACTACTGAGTTCGGCATGGGATCAGGTGGGTCCATAACGCTATGGTCGCCAAGCAAATTCTGGTTTATTTATTGTCTTATGACAATAAATAGCAATCTGGGAAAATCTAACTAGTTGTTCTCAACACGCATTCAAGCGTTTGTAGAGTCCGTCTCTTCTCTTATGAGAAGGAAAACCCCTTGGGTGTTGTATGGTTAAGCCTCACGGGCAATTAGTATCAGTTAGCTCAATGCCTCGCAGCACTTACACACCTGACCTATCAACGTTGTAGTCTTCAACAACCCTTTAGAGACCTTAAAGGTCTAGGGATGACTCATCTTGAGGCTCGCTTCCCGCTTAGATGCTTTCAGCGGTTATCGATTCCGAACTTAGCTACCGGGCAATGCATCTGGCGATACAACCCGAACACCAGCGGTTCGTCCACTCCGGTCCTCTCGTACTAGGAGCAGCCCCTCTCAATCATCCAACGCCCACGGCAGATAGGGACCGAACTGTCTCACGACGTTCTAAACCCAGCTCGCGTACCACTTTAAATGGCGAACAGCCATACCCTTGGGACCGACTTCAGCCCCAGGATGTGATGAGCCGACATCGAGGTGCCAAACACCGCCGTCGATATGAACTCTTGGGCGGTATCAGCCTGTTATCCCCGGAGTACCTTTTATCCGTTGAGCGATGGCCCTTCCATTCAGAACCACCGGATCACTATGACCTGCTTTCGCACCTGCTCGAATTGTCATTCTCGCAGTCAAGCGGGCTTATGCCATTGCACTAACCTCACGATGTCCGACCGTGATTAGCCCACCTTCGTGCTCCTCCGTTACTCTTTGGGAGGAGACCGCCCCAGTCAAACTACCCACCAGGCACTGTCCGTAACCCCGATAAGGGGTC
>NZ_JAYXUH010000040.1:0-987 GCF_036040035.1 Photobacterium sp. S4TG1 | reverse complement strand
GATAGTTGCAACAACACCAGCACCAACTGTACGGCCACCTTCACGGATAGCAAAACGTAGACCTTCATCCATCGCGATAGGTGCGATTAGAGTAACAGTCATAGAGATGTTATCACCAGGCATTACCATTTCAACGCCTTCTGGTAACTCGATAGTACCAGTTACGTCAGTTGTACGGAAGTAGAACTGTGGACGGTAACCTTTGAAGAAAGGAGTGTGACGACCGCCTTCATCTTTAGAAAGAACATAGATTTCTGAAGTGAAAGTAGTGTGTGGAGTGATTGAACCTGGCTTAGCAAGAACTTGACCACGTTCAACGTCATCACGCTTAGTACCACGTAGAAGAACACCAACGTTCTCACCAGCACGGCCTTCGTCAAGAAGCTTACGGAACATCTCAACACCAGTACATGTAGTAGTGATAGTGTCTTTGATACCGATGATAGCTACTTCGTCACCAACACGTACGATACCTTGCTCAATACGACCAGTTACAACAGTACCACGGCCTTGGATTGAGAAAACATCTTCGATTGGAAGGATGAATGGTAGATCGATAGCACGCTCTGGCTCTGGAATGTAAGAATCTAGAGCTTCAGCTAGTTCAACAATCTTAGCTTCCCACTCAGCTTCGCCGTTAAGCGCGCCTAGTGCAGAACCCATGATTACTGGGCAATCATCACCTGGGAAATCGTACTCAGAAAGAAGTTCACGAACTTCCATCTCTACTAGTTCAAGTAGTTCTTCGTCATCAACCATGTCACACTTGTTCATGAATACGATGATGTAAGGAATACCAACTTGACGACCAAGTAGGATGTGCTCACGAGTTTGAGGCATAGGACCGTCAGTTGCAGCAACAACTAGGATACCACCATCCATTTGAGCAGCACCAGTGATCATGTTTTTAACATAATCGGCGTGTCCAGGACAGTCTACGTGTGCGTAGTGACGAGTAGGAGTATCGTATTCTACGTGAGAAGTAGA
>NZ_JAYXUH010000004.1:0-273187 GCF_036040035.1 Photobacterium sp. S4TG1 | reverse complement strand
AAGAGAATAAAAGCCCGAGTGGTGAAATTGGTATACACGACGGATTCAAAATCCGTTTCCTTCGGGAGTGACGGTTCAAGTCCGTCCTCGGGCACCAAATTTCAGAAGAAAGCCTTAATCGTAAGATTGAGGCTTTTTTTTTGCTTTATCGTTATTCTAAATTTCTTAAGTTCGCTTTTCACCTTGTCATCAATCAAAGGAAAGCGGGTTTAAGTCCCTTCGTTACATTTATTCCTACTTCATTGCACACCATATTCAACGTCTGGTTCATATCCTGTCTTTAACGGGCGATTTTCTGCACCTGTCATTTACCAAGTGAGTTAAGGCTTTCTGGTACGGCTGAGAAATTAGCTGGCTATCATGTGAGTATTAGCATGAGTGGCTGGTAAGTGGGTTCCTGAACTGCTCTGGTAAATTTGTGGGAAAGTCCTGTTACATTACGTTACCGTCACAACCCCAATTTCAAGCACATATTACTTCTTTGATATTGCTATCGAAATTGGAGTTAGCATGAAGAAGAAATTTAAGTTCACTACTACCAACCTAAAAGCCCTTCCACGTAATCCATCTGATTCACCATCCACTGAGTTAGAATTTTCAGATACCGAAGTCATTGGCTTGAAATGTTTATCAGGTAAAACTGATAGCAAACGCTTCTTACTGCGTTATCAATTTAATGGCAAAAAGAGAAGTATCGCTATTGGTCGCTTTCCAGATGTAGATCTTAGTATTGCAAGGAAGATTGCTCGTCAGTACAAAGTCCAAATTGCACAGGGTCAAGATCCGAAGCAAGAACGAGATATGGTTAAAGCAATGCCAACAGTGGGTGAGTTCTTTGACCAGACCTACTTGCCGTTAGCTAAGAAACGTAAACGTACATGGAAAGATGATATGCAGCGATTTAATGATCACTGCCATAAGATAGTCCACCTCAAGTATACGGATATGAATGCTACTCATGTGCTGCAAATTCAGTTAGCCATGAATAACGACACTACATTGCGAAAAGCCTATGCTCCTGCAACGTGTAACCGAGTAACAGCATTGCTCAAGACAGTTGGGAAACTAGCGGCACAATTATTAGATATACCCAATGTGGCTGAACGTGTTTCATTGCTACCTGAGAACAATGCAAGAACCCGTTATTGTGATGTGGCTGAAACTAAGCGCATCATCAGGGCTGCATTAGCTTATGACTGCAAAAGCATAGGGCCATTTATTGCTTTGCTGTTTCTGATAGGTTGTCGTGAATCTGAATTGCGGCTGCGTAAATGGGATGAGATAGATTTGGTGCAGGGTGTTATGAAAATACCACGGACTAAAAATGGTTCATCGCATACTATTTACTTATCAGAGTACATGATTGAAATCTTCAAACATATCCCTCGCATCATCACTAATCCTTATGTATTTGCTGGCAATATTATTGGCAAGCCCATAAGCCGTCCTAAATATGCTTATGAAATTATCAAACAACGCGCCAATATTAAAAATCCTGATGAAGTAGTGTTACATACGGCTCGACATTCTGTAGCCAGTAACTTGATTTCTAATGGTGCTGACATAAGTGCAGTGCAGAAATTGTTAAACCATCGTTGCATCGAAAGCACCTTACGTTATGCCAAGCTAAGTGAGGGTAAACAACGTGAAACAACCCAACAATTATCAAGTTTAATCACCAATTACAATCCATTAGATATTGATAAATAGCACAACCCATCAACTTAAATATTGCCCCATGTTCATAGCGAGCATGGGGCATTTTTATATCTGGAGAATCTGAAAATGAAACTAATTAATAACCTGCAAGACATTGCTCAACTGGGTTTAGCACCTGATATTGAGCAAGCGTTAATGCACAATCTTACTGAGCCGTTTGATTTTGATATTGAAGCAACACAAGCAACATGGGATGAAATCAATACCACGCTCTACTATATCGAGCCAAGTGATAGCGATGAGTCATTAAGCAAGGAAGATGAAGCTGAACAATCAATGCTGCGTTTTGTAAAAAACTATCCTGAGTTTGTTGATGCTATTAGTAATAGTCACTTGCTTGCACTCGCCATTATCACCAGTGATGGCGGTGGCTGTTATGTCTTTGCACCACTATCAAGCCAAACCCATATCGTTACTGAATTAAAAAACCACCTAAATAATTAAGGAGAATTACCATGCCGACCAAGAAGAAAAATGATGTAGTACAGGAAAATAACGTGACTGAAATTGATGCGCCAGAAATGGAAGCCACACAAGATGAAGTTGAGATTGATGAAACCGTATCAAAGGACGTTAAACCTGAAGTACCTGCTATTGATAAACATCTATTGGGTTACTCATTAATTGTTGAAAATGGTAAAGCATTAAAGTTAAGCCCTAAGACGCAAAACCATGTGTTTTACCAGATTGCTACTCAAGATGATGATGAGTCACTTCACATTCGTTTAAGTGGTAATGAGGGAGGTGGTTTGCACTCTAAAGAATGGATTTCAGTGAATGCCATTATTGAAGTGCTTGATGCAATGAAAGATCAACCCGTTAAAAGCACCATCTTAAAATCAGTCTTTAAAGGTGGTAGTACAAATAATGCTGCGTTCCTTGCTGCCGTGTTACGAAGTGATGAAATTGGCTTGCTTACACAATCTGAAAAGAGTGTATTCATCCATAAATTATCGGCCGATTATGAGGAGCGAAAAACCACACTGCTTAATCTGAAGTAACCACATCATCACTATTCATACCACTCACGTTCGCTGAGTACCTTCCACCCCAAAATCAAAAGAGAAAATGTATGCACTTAACTTTTAACGTTGAGCGATTGCTGCTGCCTGTAACAGCAAATTTGCAGCAGAAATTACAAACCATCGCTACCCAACATAATTTACCTACCACATCAACGTCAGCATTAACCTTTAACTTTCGTGACACTGGATACAGTGCTGAAAGTGGTGGCTGGCATCCTGTTGAAATCCGTATCGAGCAGGAAAATGGTCAATGGCATTTCAGCTACATCACTGACTTTAGCTATGTAGGCTACCCATATCCTGAGCTGGCTAAGGAAGTTGATTTTGACTTTGATAACGGTATTGCTTCATTTCTGTTTATGAATCAAGTACCCATTAGTTGTGATGATGTAATGGGCTTCTATCAGGTGTGGGAAATGAATTTCTTGGCTTATGTAGACATGGCGGTGTTTGACGAAATCAAAGTAACAGTAGAAAACCAATGAGAAAGTAAAAGACCAGAGCATGACAGGAGTAACAGTCATGGTCGATACCATAATTTGCGCCAGTTCATTAGCCCACAAGTTACAAGGGTTAATGGGCTGGCGTTTTTAGTTTTAAGGCAAACTCCCACGGATACGTCACCCGTGAGTAACAAGAGGTAAGTAATGAATAATTTAGGACGCTCATTAACGGCTGCGGTCATTATTAATAAAAATGAGGGGGAAACGCGTTATGAAGTTAAGCCATCACGTAAAGGTGCTATGAAAGGGGCTGCAACAGGAATGGTAATTGGTCGATTCTTTGGCCCAGTCGGAATGGCGACTGGTGCATTGGTCGGTGGAACATTGGGCTATGTGTTGGGGAGTGATGAAGATTAAGTAATACAGCTATTAATAATATTCATTTATTGGAGGAAGAAGATGGCAACGTCTTCTTTTTTTTTCGATGATGTAGTCAGGTTTGTAGCAGCACAATGATGAATACTAAATAGTTGCGCATAAATTTGGCTAGCAAAATGAAGCGCAGGAAGCAGCATATAAAGATGGAGAAATTAATATTAATAGGTGTGGGATAATATTCATTATCCATTACGGTGAAGTTACTCCTATTGAAAATAATGGTGAAGGTGATAAATGATATCAAATGACCCGAAGGTGTATTTTTCAGGGTATGGGTATGTAACTTGGTATACCCACCTATATCGATTTCAAAATTTAGCAGTGTGATTTTGTGCTGCAACATGATGGGCATGAAATAAACAGGTTAATTGAAGGTGTAAGTAGAGGGTATACACCCGAACGATATAAATTGCACTTTTGGGCCTGATCGTTATTGGTGTACTTTTGTGATATTAGGTGTGTTGAAGAATGTCACACCCCTTATCTAGCTAATCTTATCCAATTTATTTCATCGCCTCAATGTTCAGGCACCTCATGTTTGCGCATTTATGATGTGCTGATTATGTCTGGCTCGATATTAATGAGCTTGAAATTCTTCGTAATGACTATTTACTGGGTCTGTTTAGTTGATCTATATCAAATTAACGCATGTTTAAAATGTTTTTTTAAGCCCATTATTTTCTTGACAAAACGTAGAAACGTTTATATTCCCGATTAGAGCCTGAGAGGCATATTATAGATTTATCAAGCTTTTTCTATTAAATATGTGCTTTTTTTATGGGGTTTCAATTGTCAGAATCTTGAACTAGATTATGCACATCCCAGTCGCGACGGGTATTAATAACTTAATCTTATTACCTCATCTGGAGTGTTCGTAATGTCTACGAAAACAAATTTTGTAAAAGTTTCAACTGGTGATGTTATTGCTAAAGCCCTTATTGGCGCATGTAGTCACTATCCTGATCATGGAATAATGGTCCTCAACATTAAAGGGGATAAATTACTCTGGATCTCAGAACCAAGTAACGAGAAAGCTCGTGTGATTCGTGACGAGATTAACGCACAGATAATGGCTTAATAGTCTCTACTTAGTTCCTACTTTTTTACTAGAAATGTAAAGCGCTCTGCTAATAGGGCGGGACGCTTTACACCCTATTAAACCTGAAAATATAAAACGAATCACCCTCACTATTTTGTGTTGTTGGTGAGGGTGCTTCACACCTTAAATTCATGCTGGAATCTGAATAAATGAGTGAAGTAAAGCTCTTTAATAATATGGTGGCTATTGATGGTGAGCCTGATTTAAGTGCATTTATGCGCAATATGACAGCATCTACCATAATACCAGACACCCAAATGTCGAACGATGTTTCTGACGATATTAAGTCTGATTTAATGACGTTGGAAAATGATATTCCCGTTGCGTTCAACCCAATAACGGAGGCTATGGGTTATCAACCTATAACTCTGGAATGGGCGAGTGGTGAGACACTGTATGCAGGTTTCGATACTGAGTATCAGCATAACGCCATTACAGGTCAAAACGAGATAATCAGCTATCAAGTTGTTGGTCAAACTCAGCGTGGGCAATGTTCAGTCATTGTTTACCCTAAGAGTGGGGCTAAACATCATCGCTGGACATTTGAAGCCTTGGTTGGTCATTTGATTGCTGAGATGTTCGAGCAAGAACTACTCGATGAAGTGCCTAAGCAGGTTGTTGTTTTTGGTCACTTCTTGCGTGCTGACTTAACTACGTTCAGTGACTTCTGGAAGAACCAGAAGACAACGTTACGTGGTGTTAGTCGTACTGTGACATCTGCGATGCAGGATTATGGCGTTGATGTTCAAGCGCTTGGTAAACGTAAAGCAGGTAAAGATCCGCATGTTGTAGAAGCACCATCTGGTGAGAAATATCGCACTAAAGTTCGCTTTGTTGACACGTTAGCACTCAGTCCAAATGGGTCAGGTCTAGCTGTTATTGGTGAGCTTATTGGATTGCCGAAATTAGAGCTTCCTGATGGTTATGCCAAGGATGAAATGCGCCGATTTAAGGATGAACAACCTGATTTGTTCTATTCGTATGCAATGCGGGATGCTGAGATTGCTTTAGCTTATGGTTTGCGCATGTTTAAGTTCGCTACGGTTGATCTTGGGCTATCTAAATGCCCAATAACACTTGGTGCAATGGGCGTTGCTGTGTTCCAGAAGATGCTAAAAGACTCTGGTACTGATAAGCGTGATGTTTTTGGTGAGCGTGAAATTACGACTCAACATTGGAATGCCAAGTTAGGGCGACCTCATACTAAGAAGGAATTAGTGCCTACTGATGCTCGCGAGTTATTTGAGCATCTAACTATTCGTTGTTATATGGGCGGGCGCAATGAGTGCTTTTCATGTGGGCCGTCTGATGTTGGTACGTTCTATGACTTTGACTTATCAGGTGCTTATACGACTGGCATGGTTGATATCCGTCCTTTGGATTATGACAAAGCGTATATGACAACCAACATTGATGCTTTCTGTGGTCATGTTTGTGGTTTTGCTCGTGTCCGCTTTTCTTTTCCTGACGGTATTCGCTTTCCATGTATTGCTGTTCATCACGACTTATATGGGCTGTATTTTCCACTTACTGGTGAAACCTACACTACTGCGCCTGAGATTGAGGTCGCTCGTAATATGGGCGCAACAATCGAGATTTTGCAAGGGGTTGTGATCCCATGGCAGCCTGACAGTAAAGCTTTATTTCTATCATTCGTGCAGTTGATTCGTGAAAAGCGAACTTCTTATCCGAAGAAAAGCTATGAAGAGTCAATGTGGAAGGAGATCGGCAACTCACTTTATGGCAAGACAGCTCAGGGCTTGAGATCGAAGACGGCTTTTGAGTTGGCTAGTGGGTTGAGTAAAGACATTCCACGCTCTGCTGTAACTAACCCTTATTTCGCTGCTCATACGACAGGGTTCATTCGTGCAGTGATAGGTGAGTTACTCGCATCAGTACCTACAAACCGACAAGTGATTAGTGTCACTACAGACGGTTTCTTGACTGATGCACCAATGAACGAATTAGACCTAACAGGTCCATTATGTGCCCGCTTCAAGGCTCACAATGAGCTTGTCACTAACTATTTAAATTAAGACTGGAGAATATTATGAACTTTTTAACATCTAAAAAACTAGTGCAAATCTTTACCGAGATTGCAGGGAAAAAAATGTGTTACGGTGCGAAAGAAGCACCAAAACTGTTATTACAAGCATTTGAATCGATGGAGGGTGCTATTGATGATTCCACCATGCAGCGTATCTATAGCCGATTCTGTATCAAACTGAATGATAAGCCTGGTTGGGGATACAAACAATTAGCCACCATGTTGTCAGGTATCTTAGAGGAATCGATGAATGTTGGTTGAAAAACACCGTATATCGCAGGTGATAGCGATGAAGACACGAGGACAGATAACAGCTCAATCTATTGATGGACATCCAGCATTGTTGGCTAAAGCAGGTATTAAACCACCATGTCCGCCCTGACGGGCATAATCGTTACATGATCGATTTGTACTTGGATCGACAACCGAACCAAATGACAGACAATAGCCACCTAATATCAACGTCAGAGCAATGGCTTGCTGAATCTGATTTGGTGATGTTAAAGAAAGAAAGGCGGCTGAATCTGGAGTTTGATTTTAAGCGCAAGCTAGTAAACCCAAGAATGGTTGAAGTTGATGGTAAAGAACACATTAGCTTTGATTCAGTGCCGTGGCGAAGTGCGGAAGAAGCTCAGCAGGCTCGTGTTTTATTCGATGGATGGCGACCTGATAATTGTTTGAAGACAATGGCTGATTGGGAGTCTTGGGAAGATTACTACGAGTCAGCTATAACTACTAAAGGGACTGGAATTAAAGTTACTGCTGAAGGTTCTGTTGGGGTATTACGGCGAATATTCATACGGGCAGCAGTTCACAAGCAATGGGGGTGTGACTGTGGTTTAACCTACAAACTATTGTCTGAGCAATTGACTGGGCTTGGTTATGCAACCACTGTTGATGAGTGCAAGAATGCTAAGCGTGCCAAGTTACCTGAACATGCTGTGCCTGTGACTGTGGGAACTATTACGTTCGTTAAGATGTTGCTGGAACATTATCCTGCAATGGACTTGTTCAAGTTATTTCCATTCGGTCGCATGGATGAAATAATGCAACGGTTAACTAAGGTGTAAGATGGCTGTTTTGGATATGGTGTTAGTTCCTAACACCATATCACCATTCTTGCTATTACCATGACAGTGCGCTAATCCTTCTGTGATGTTCGTGCTGCTAATTAGCTGGCTATTCAAATTAAATGGGTTAGGTGTCTTCGTGATGCCTTGCCCATTTTTTTTTAGTTGGGCATGGTGTTTCACCCTGACAGGGTTGAAGTAGTATTGATATTAGAAGACTACAACCTGAAACGTACTGAAAAACTTACTGCTTAGTATGTGATAAACAAAATGGAAGCCTGATTCTGTTAAGGAGCAGGATTTTATCTTAAATGAGATGACAATTCAGCTTACGAACGGAGGGAGTACCTGTTAAAATGAGAAAAGACGTCCCCGTCACTTTTGGAGTTAATAGTGTTAATAACGATAGAAAATGATAATCAAATCAAACATCTGGTATCTAAATTACACGATTGTATTTGGAACTTAGAATCTAATAGTAATATCGTTGATAGGTTTGATGAGTTGGTTAAAGTAATACTTATTTCCAGTGAGATATCAAAAGAAGGTAACAACCTAGGTGTTGACTCTGTTAGAAACTACTATGAAGCTTATGTTGAAGGTTTAGAGTTTATTGTTCCTGATAATTTTAAACTAATTAAACTTAAAGATAATACAATAAATGAAGTTGTAAAAATAATCAGAAATTATGATCTAAGAAATTTAGTGACTGATTTTAAAGGTATGATGTATGAAGAAATAATAAAAAATACCTTTGAAAAGGGTGATAATCAACAGTTCTTTACGCCTCCTAGTATTGTCAAGTTTATGTGCGATATATTGAGCGTGGTTTCTAGTGGTGACGTGTGCGATCCTGCCTCTGGAACAGGAGGCTTCCTTATTGAGCTAATAAAGAGAAAAGGACATTTCAATTCTTATACTGCAATGGAAATTGATGATCGTTTAGCATGGGTTTCTGGCGTAAATATGCTTTCTCATGGTGCGTCTAATTTCTCAACGTTATATCACCCTGATGGCGGTTCTTTAGGGCTAGAAGCAGAAAAATATTTTGATACGTTTGATGCAATAGTAACTAACCCTCCGTTTGGTAGTGAATATAGTGATTCAGAACAACTTGATAAGTATGAATTAGGTAAAGGCAAGAGCTCGAGAAGAAGAGGTGTTCTTTTTATTGAAAGATGTCTTAAGTTTCTAAAAGAAAACGGACATCTGGCAATTATTATCGATAATAGTGTATTAAATGGTAAAGCTAATAGTGATGTTCGAGATTTAATTATTAGTAACTGTGAAATCGTTTCCATCATTAATTTGCCAGAAGAAACCTTTAAACCCTATGCATCGGTTCAGTCTTCTATTTTACTATTAAGAAAGACAAAGCGACCAAGTCGTGACGCTAAGACGTTTTTTGCATCTCCAGAAAAAGTTGGTAAAAAAGGTAATGGTGATGCTGACTATACCTTTGATGATAAAGGTAATGAAGTTCTAAATAGTGATTTAGAGCAGATATTAAATGCTTTTAAAGAGTTTTTTGTCTTAAATAAAACTAATGATAGTGAACTTTTTTATTCCACTAGCGTAATTGATACATTTAAAGTGAGTGACGGGGATAACCGACTTGACTTTATGTATCATCATTACTCTAGAGCTGTTGTTTCAGATTTACTTAAGATCCATTCAGATAACCTGTATAAACTTTCAGATGTGTGCGATGAAATTACATATTCAGTAAATCCTTCACAAGACTTGCAAGGTGATTATATAAAATATACAGGATTATCTAATATTGAAGCGAATAGTGATATTTTCTACCAATCAACAACTCACGCCAATTCAGTCAAGAGTTCTGTTAAAAAATACACTTATGGTGATGTCTTGTACTCAAAGTTAAGGCCTGAGCTTAGAAAGAGTGTAGCAAGTAAATTTGAAGACGGGGTATGTTCATCTGAGTGTTTTGTTTTCAGGATCAAAGACGAGTTTTCTAACCTTACACCTGAGCTTTTAGCTGCGATCTTACGTTCTGATTTCGTATACGGTCAGATTGTTCACAAAATAACAGGAACAGGAAGACCCAGAATTGGTAAAAAAGACATTATGAATGTTCTAATTCCATATGATGGTAAGTTAGAAAAAACTATTGTTGAATATACATACCTTAAAGATATGAACGAAATAAAACGCTTAAAGTTAGAAATAGCAAGCATGCTGCGTAAAGTCGAAACATTGAAAGGTGATGCAACATTAAAGGTTGTAAATAAGCTGCTAGGTGTAAATTATGATAAATAAAGAACAGATTTCAGAGATTCTATCCGTTGCTATAAACAACATCAATCAAGGGATTTCTAAAAAAATCACTATTAGAAAGTCAGATGAAAATCCACCAAGAGACACTCGTCATTTAACTGATACAAGAACTCGAGTCTCAACATTATTAGAATACTCTTTGACGTATGAAGTAAATAAAGTTTTTCAAGAGAGAGGGACATCAAATTCTTTATCTACAGTTTTATGGAATGTTTTCCCTGATCTTATTGTTCGTGATGGCAATATGAATAATATAGCCGGGTTAGAAGTTAAAGCTCTGGATTTGGCTGCTGAAGAAAAGTCGGCAAATTTACATACACCGATATCATATATAAGAAAAGGTAAAGACTTTTTGGTTATATTGTCATGGGGTTGGGTAAGAGAAGTAACAGATAATTACGATATATATTATCCTCATGTTTATGATGTTGGTATTTTTGATGCTTGGTTAATTGCAAAAATTAGGGATACTACATGGTTGATTAATAATAATGAACGCTGTAAAGGCTTTGATATTAACACACCAATTATCAGTGATGGCAGTGCCTTTGACTCCTTTAAAGCAGAAGAGGGTAACTTAGGTAAGGTTATGCGCATAAAAATGAGCAATGCCACTAGTGATAATGTCTCTTATTATGCTGAAATGGTTGCGGAAGCTGAAGATTATAGTCAATTTACAAATCTAGTTTTGGGGCGTAGTATTGTAGAAACTGCAAGAGAAGTTATAAACTTTTTAGATTCTGAAGTTAGTATTAATATTGATCTTACTGAGTATCCCGAAACTGCAACCGTAGTTGCCGAAACAACGTATGATGATCGTAATATTTTGTTTGTTGCTGGTAACAAACAAACTGCACAGCTTCGAGAGAGTTTTAATGAGTTAGATACTTATATTTTTATTGGTTCTAAATTGAACTGGAAAGTATTTAATTACAATAATGGTTGGAAAGAAATTGCAAATGGTAAGAAGCCATCTATTGAACTTGATAATATAAAGAGCTGTTTGTAATAAAAATGCACTCATTAAAGAGTGCTTTTTTATTTATTGTTCAAGACCTATTTCGTTTCTCACTCTATAAAATTCAGTGTGTATATCTTCATTATATGCTATTCCTGATGAGTGACGAATTATTTGAAATAATTGTTCCAGACTTTTATCTCTAAAAAGAGTTATTTCTTTTATATCCTTTATTAAGAAAAGTTCATCGATGCGATTTATTAAGAAAACATAACCTACATTTTCATTAGGTGTACCGACAGGTGTTATACATATTGAGAAAGTATCATCACCATCAGGAATAGATCGTTCTAGTTCTTCCATTGTAAAAGACGAACAGGTGAATGCTATTCGCGTAGCAGGCAGATCTTTGTGACCAGAAAAGTATTTAGGCAAAGCAAAGTTCCTAGTTGATAAAAGTTCATATAGTATATCTTTACGTTGAAGTTTCTAGCAATTTATCCCAGAATCTAGATGTGGTGTTAGTTGGTTAGTGATTCTCGATACGACTTGTCGATGAAATTCCGTGGTAAAATATGGTAAAACGGGATAGGACTATGCGAGCCTGCTTACGCTATAGGGTAGTTACCATGTATTCAGGTATGGATATAACTTCTAGTGATTGTCCATACGCTGAATTAGCCCGGCGTTAAGGGATTCAAAATCCGTGAAGGATCATAACCGCACTGAGTTAGCCATAATGTGATTTTCTGGCTGCAATAATGGTTGAGAAATAGCTGCTGGCTAACATGGTTGATGTTATGAGTGTGAGTGCGTATTACTGGTAAGGTATACACGTTTTTTGAGCGAAGCGTTAAGGGATTCAAAATCCGTTTCCTTCGGGAGTGACGGTTCAAGTCCGTCCTCGGGCACCAACTAAAATAATAAAGCCTCAGCTCACGCTGGGGCTTTATTGCATCTATCTTAATCAAAAACTTAGCTCTGTTTTTTTCTGGTCAACTTCCTGTTCCATTCTGTTAAAGCCCCTCTGTAAAACTGTTGCTCTTGTTCTATTTGATACGGTAAGAACCTCGTTGGTCGAGTTGTGATTGATAGGGTGTAATCAGATAAGATAATTACTGCTTTAAAATAAATCGCCCAAGATATCTTTCTCAGCGAATAAAGCGGTCGCACCGCCTGTATGTAAAAATATAACATTACTTCCTGATTTTATTTTACCGGTATGGATATCATTAAGTAATCCAGCAAATGCTTTACCTGTATACACGGGATCTAATAATATTCCTTCTTGCTTCGCCAGCAATTTAATAGCAGCTGAAGAAGCTTCACTTGGACATTCATAGCCTGGCCCTAAAAAATTTCTATTTAGATCAAAATCACTTTCTATGACAATGGGTTCTGCGCCTATATATTCAAGAGCACTATTTGCATTTTTTACATTGCTGGAAATATAATTATCACTTTCACTTAGGGTGATAACGGATTGAACATTAATATTTGAACTGATGAGTTTTTTACCGGCTACTAGTCCAGCCATCGTCCCGCCAGATCCTGATGCATGATATAAATAGTCGAAATCAATGTTCATTTTCTCTGCTTGTTCTTCAATTTCAACAAATCCAGAAATATAGCCAACGGTCCCAATTTCATTTGCTCCACCAACAGGAATATTCATACATTTCTTTCCTGTAGCTTCCAGTCTTCTAATATGTTCAGATCCTAATTTAATTGCTCTTTTAGTCGCATCACCAAATGATTCGTTCTCTTTTAGATCAACAATATGAAGTTCAGCATCAAATATTTTATCGAGTAACAAGTTAGATTTAATATCATTCTCATCAGGGTCAACAACCGCAGCAAGGTATAATACGCTCTTAAGGTTACTTGCTGCTGCCGTCCATGCTGTCTGCATAGCGTGGTTTGATTGTGTAGCACCATAGGTAAAGACATATTCACACTTATCCTCAATAGCTTTGCCTATTAGAAATTCTAATTTTCTTGTTTTATTGCCTCCAAATAAGTTTTTTCCAGTAAAGTCATCACGTTTAATATAAAGATTAATGCCAAGTGCCTTTGATAAACGTTCAAGCTTATGCATTGGTGTTGGAAGAAAACATAATTCAACTCTAGGAACCAGAGATATGAGTTGCTTTGCTTTCTTAATATTTAATGACATTTAATTTCTCCGTTTCATATTCTGTATTAAGTGGATCTATTTACAGAAAATTTATTAAGGGGTTATAAGCAGCTTTGTATCATAATGTTTACTCTAGCATTGCTACTTATAGCAGTAAAATTCATATTTTATCGTGTTAATAATTCCAATATGGAATAATTTAAGTGTTAATACTGAGTAAAACTTATTCGCTAAATAATAGATAGAACTAATACTGTATTTAAGCTCATAATTTTAAAGCAGGAATTCTAAATTGATGGAATGATAAAAATATAATGTACTTCAGTAATAAGTTGGCTTTTAGTACTTTCAGACTAGGGGAGAAGATAGATAATTTACCTTATATCTTATTATTATGTTTTGTGCCGATGTAAAGTAGAAGAGGTATTGTTATATCTAGGCATTAATATGCTTTTATATTTGAATCTGACGATAACGTTTCTTTTATTGTAGAGAGTAAATCATCGATTAAAACATTAGCGTTGTTTGCCTTTACTGCATAATATATTAATCTTTTAGGGGGCTCATTTTTTAATGGGATAATTGAAATATCGTTATTTTTGGAAATATATTCTGCAACTGAATATGGAACAATCGACCATAATTCAAGTTTATTTACATACCTTTCAACTTGAGATATAAGATCACATTGAATTAGTGGTCTTTCGTTATTAAATGTTAATTTAAACCAAGAAGAAAATTCCGTAGAATAAGCTGAATAGACAGATTTAGATACATCAAGACTATTTAGGTCAATAACTGAACCATATTTATTCTTGTTATGGCATATAAAGACCATTTTTTCCTCATATAAAGGATATGTATTTATGTGTTGTCGGTAAATATTATTGCCAACAAATGCAATATCAATAATATTAGCCTCAAGTGCGTCAAAGCATTCTTTATAAGAAATGTTTTTTATTTTGAATATAACATTATTATTTTTTGAATATAATTTTTCTATTGCATCATCAATCGCAAGTGTATATGGGCCATCAGATGAGGCTATTTTTATTAAAGATTGAGATGAAGTGTGTTTTACTTCTAAAGCATCTTTATTTAATTGTTTTATTTGATGGAGAATGGGAATTAGTTGGTGCGCTTTTTCACTTAGCTCAATAGATTTTATTCCTCTATTGCGCATGAAAATTTTATAACCTAATTTATTTTCAATATCTCTTACTTTTTTACTTAATGCTGGTTGTCCTATATATAAGATTTTTGCTGCTTTTGTGAAATTACGATAATCGCAGATCGTTAAAATAGTAACAACTTCATCATAGTTTAACATTCCCTCTCCTGTCATCATGATCATAAAGAATTATTATCTGTATTAAATCTCAATTTTACAACAAAAAATCCTGTTGATTGTCTGAGTTTGGATATAGTTAATTAATAAAAACCAAAATAAATCATAAAAAACAACAACATTAATAATTTATTTAGTGATGACTCATGAAAATAAGTATTACGGTGAAGGATTGTCATATTATAAATTGATAATTGCGCTGTACGTAGAGATGTAGTATCGTTAATCGACGATTAACGAGAGGAGCAATAAAATGACAACTAAATGTCCTGATTCTTGCCAAATATCTTTTGCGGCAACAGAACAACAATTGGCAACAGAACAAACATTAGCGCTACAGGCTAAAGCATTGTCACATCCTGCGCGTTTACGTATTCTCTATATTCTTCATACCTTAGATGCTATGGATAGCTGTTTAAACAGTGAGCTAGTGTCTGAGTTAGGATTAGCACAATCAACAGTTTCTGAGCATTTACGGATTCTAAAGCAAGCTAATTTTATCAAAGCAGAGCCAAACCCTCCTAAAGTGTGTTATCGCATTAATCGTGAAGCACTAAATAAATTTAACGCTAAATTTTCAGATTTCTTGTCTTAATATTTTGTTAAGCATCTTATAGGTTATAGGCAAGATTAACTTTTTTCATCATTATTAATCGCAATTCGACGATTAACGATTATGTTATAAATAATAAAAATTGGAAGATTATCATGACAACAAAGGTTTTAAACAGCCCGAACAGCAAAATGCAGTTTCTTGATCGCTACTTAACGGTATGGATTTTCGCTGCAATGATCATTGGAGTGGGGATCGGCGCTATTTTTCCTCAGGTGTCTCAGTGGAACCAAGCTATGTCGGTTGGAACGACCAATATTCCGCTAGCGATTGGTTTGATTTTAATGATGTATCCACCACTTGCAAAAGTAAATTATGGCTTAATGGGAAAAGTAACCAAAGATAAACAAGCCCTTACGTTATCTTTGGCTATGAATTGGATCGTTGGTCCTATTTTAATGTTTGTTTTAGCATTAACCTTCCTTGGTGATCACCCTGGATATATGGTGGGGATTATTCTTATAGGCTTAGCTCGTTGTATTGCTATGGTATTAGTCTGGAATGATATTGGAGGCGGTAATAAAGAGTATGGCGCTACATTGGTTGCATTAAATAGCGCATTTCAAATTCTGACTTACAGTGTTATGGCGTGGTTGTTCATTACTGTCCTGCCGCCATTATTTGGCTATCAAGGTTTTGATATTAATATATCTATTTTTGATATTGCGGAAAGTGTGTTGATTTATCTTGGTATTCCTTTTCTTGCTGGTTTTATTAGCCGTAAATGGTTGGTCGCTAAAAAAGGAGAGCAATGGTACAACGAGGTGTTTATTCCGCGTATTTCGCCAATTACATTAATTGCGTTACTCGCTACGATTGTGCTGATGTTTAGTCTTAAAGGCGATATGATTTTAGCTTTACCAATGGATGTTTTTCGTGTTGCAGTGCCGCTTGTTATTTACTTTGTTCTAATGTTTTTTATTAGCTTCTTTGTTGGTAAGAAAATGGGTATTCCTTATGACAAGAATGCCTCTATTGCTTTTACAGCTACAGGCAACAATTTTGAATTAGCGATTGCTGTGTCTATCTCAGTATTTGGATTGAGTTCAGACCAAGCATTTGCGGGAGTAATTGGTCCTTTAGTTGAAGTTCCAGTATTAATTGCCTTGGTTAATGTTGCACTTAGAATGAAACAAAAATACTATCCGTAATTCTATTAAATCAAGGTGTATATTAAAATAATGAATAGAGAAGAATTAGAGTGTTTATTTTTTGGTTTTATAATTTGTGTTGTGAATAAAATGTAATCCCGTATAACCCTATCTTCTCTCTTAATTTATTTATATTACACTAAACATTAGGATTACAAGCATGCTGAATCATGTCGCAACAACCTACACCCGCTCTATATTTGATGATGATATTGAGGAGGGATCTATTGATGATTTTTCAGATGAGTCAGCATTAGTCGTCAGTGTTTCTTCTGACCGAGCAGACATGTTATCAATGTTGATTGAAAAAGGTATAGTGTTAACTGAAGGATGTTATCGTACTATAGATAGTGAAAATCAAGTAGGGTATCGTGCGGCTGTTGATTCGAAAGATGCCAATATTATACGTTTTAATTTAGTACACATTACAGATCAAGATTCACGTTATTTAAATGCCTATGATATTGAAGTGATCGCTGCTGCTGATGATAAGAAAGTGTATATTTCAATAATACCTTATATGCCATTTTTTACTACTATTCTTGATATGTATAATGGTAATGAAGCGCAAAAGATAGATGCATCGATACAGCAAGCTATTGACGATTTATCGTTAGGTTGGTTGTGCTATCATTTAGTGGATAATAACGCAAATTAATTACTGTCGTTCATAAATATTGCCGCAATAGTTTCCGCTATAAGTATTTAATATAATGATTAATAAAGCTTCATTCAATATGAGTGAAGTTTTTTAGTTATGGCTCTGACTAGGGCGCTAAGTTTTGTTACTTCTTTCTGTCATGTGGCAATTTCAGTATAATATAGGATTATTTATATTTGCGGTTAAGCTCGAGAATAAGGTATTTCCGACATGAAAGATGCATCAGTAATCATTGGATTAAGTAATCCTAAAAGTCCAACCAATATCGGTGCTGTACTCAGAGCTGCGGGTTGTTATAAGGCAGATGCTGTTATTTATACGGGGACCCGTTACGATAAAGCCGCAAAATTTCAGACAGATACTAAGAAAATGGCACAAACTATTCCCTTATCTGGTGTTGAATCAATGCTTGATGGTTTGCCACAAGATATGAAGATTGTTTGTGTCGATTTTGCTGAGGGAGCAACACTATTGCCACATTTTCAGCACCCAGAAAAAGCAATTTATATTTTTGGTCCTGAAGATGGTTCAATTTCACAAGATGTAGCAGACAGAGCTGATCACGTGGTCTATGTGCCAACGGTTGGTTGTATGAACTTAGCAGCATCTGTTAATGTTGTTTTATACGATCGTCTTGCGAAACAAGAAAATATTATTCAGAGTGATGAACATATTCGCCAAAATCGTGATAATAAAAATAATCTACGTGTAAGTATTAAATAAATTGTAATAAAGCTATCGAAATATTATCGCCGTTGTAAATATTAACGGCGATAATTTTAGTGGTGGTATAATACTACGCAGATTGTTTGACGTCCCAAATAGTATAAAGCCCTAATGTAATTAATATGATGGCTCCTCCTAATATATCGTTTAAAGATGGCTGTTCACCCATAACTAAAAAGACATACAGTGGTCCTAATAAAATCTCCATCAATAAAATTAAACTTGTTTGAGCTGCGGGAATATAAGCAGCGGATTTTGAAATACACAAATAAGAACCTGGTACAACAATTCCGCCTAATATTAATAAATATAGCATTTGAATATGTGATAACGAAAACGGCTGTGCTCCTCTAATATAAGCAAATACGGCAATCATAAAGCCTGCAATAATAAGAATATTTGCGGCTTGTTCCCCTTTTGTTTTACGCATTGCAACAAGATAGATAGCTGTAGCTAAAGCCGTGATTAGTGCTAATGCATTACCTACCCATTGTCCGCCAGCTGGAGCAAAAGCAAAGATAATCCAAATGCCACTGGTAGCAACGCCAATCGCTAGCAATGTTGGCCATTTCAGTTTCTCTTTTAATATGAGCCAGCCTAAAATAGCGGTGAAGAATGGAGCGGTATTGATAATAACTAGTGTGCTTGCTACTTGGGTGTAATGTAAAGACTCAATGAAACACACCGTCGAAGTGGCGAAAATAAACCCTAATCCGAGTAATGATAATGAAGGGCGAGTAATTTCAGTCGTAAATTGCTTACGGTTATAAAATAATTGAAAAATGACTAGTGCAATACATTGAAATGCTCCACGCCAAAAAAGGACATTCCATGCAGTAGAATTAGATAGTTTTACAAATAAACTATCAAAGCTTAATATCATTATGCCAATAAAAGCCAATAATAATCCGCGATTTTTATCGCTCATAATAATAGTTTCCTATAGATCTCGTTCAGTGAATTAATCTTTTTACCAATATTTATTGCTTAATACGTGATGCGTGTTCAATAAACAATATGTTTATTACGTATTAGTCACTATCTTTTGGAATTAATCAACAGCTGAATCTAATATTGTCTGTGCTATAGTCTATTTAAGCAGAAAATTTCATAGTTATGATGATTTTTGCGATTTGTCGTAAAGTATGTCTGCCTTTATAACGTTTTTTTCTTTTAGATTGGAACGTTTATGAATAACGGTAAGCTTATTGATGCTTTATTTACCCAAGGGTGGTTTGTTTGGGATAACTTTTTGTCTCCGCATGAAGTCCGTGAATTAAAGGCATGTATTCCGCCGGATTGGAGTCAAGCTGGTATCGGTCGTAATGATGAGTATATGACTAAAAAAGCAATTCGAAGTGATAAAATTCAATGGCTATTATCTGATATGGGGCCACCAGTGACTGATTTTTTGCAGCGAATGAATGATATTCGTCTTGAAGTAAATCGTCATTTTTTCTTGGGTTTATTTGAATATGAAGCCCATTTTGCTAAGTATGAACAAGATGATTTCTATCAAAAGCATTTAGATTGTTTCCGTGGTCAAGAAAATCGTAAATTAACGACTGTTTTCTATTTAAATGATGATTGGCAACCTGAACATGGTGGTCGTCTCAAAATGTACGATCTGAATGATAATGAATTGGCAACATTGGATCCGAAAGCGGGCAGACTTGTCGTATTCTTATCTGAAATGTTTCCTCATGAAGTGCTTCCCGTAACACAGCAACGGTTCAGTATTGCTGGTTGGTTTAGAACCAATGGCGTCAGTGGTAACCAGCTTGATATCGCTCGTTAATAAACAATAATCGTAATCATAGATATTAAGACTTATTTTTAATTGTTTGAACTTGTTATATATGATTTATCGTATATTCTAATGTATTCAATGTCAGTTATAAGGTTTTTACTGTGAAACGTATTTTGTTTCTTTGTACGGGGAATTCTGCGCGGTCGCAAATTGCAGAAGCACTAATGCGCCATATGTGTATCGACAGTGAAACTACCACCGATCAATTTGAAATTATGAGCGCGGGGATGGCACCAGAGACTGTTGATCCCCGGGTATACGAAGTTCTTAATTATCATGATGTTAATTCTGATAATTTAACCAGTGTATTGGCATCGAGTTTACAAAATCAACATTTTGATGTTGTGATAACTTTATGTGATAAAGCTAGTAAAGAATGCGCTCTTTTTCCTGACTCTGATGCATTAATACATTGGGATTTTAAAGATCCTAAACCACAAGCTGGCTCTCAAGGATTTTACGATGTTTTTGATGGTCTAAAAGCAAAGATAGCATTATTTTTGATGCTTAATGGTGATAACCCATCAGATACGATTGGTGCGGTTGAGTTATTTAAAATTATGAGTGATCCATTACGATTACGGATTTTAATGCTTATTGATGATGAAGTTGCTTTATCTGTCGGTGATTTGACCAAAGCACTACAGGTTAGTCAGCCTAAAGTTTCCCGACATTTAGCATTGTTACGTGACAGTGGTGTATTACAGGATCAACGTGAAGGCGTATGGATTTTTTATCATTTCCCTCGTGAGCTACCACAATGGATTCGACATATATTTGATACCGTACGTAATGGTCAACCTGCGCTAATTAATCAAGAAAAAATACGGTTAAGTGCAATTAAAAATAGAAAAAAAACACAATTAACTAATATATTAACTAAGTAGGAGTTGTTACTTTTATGGACAATTTACATCCCGTTTGGTCACTACCACTAAATGATACTACACCTTTAAAAGGTGGCTTATTATTAACACCATGCCCAGGAACTAAAGGGGTGGATGTGATCACGAGTTTACGTCAGTTAAAAGCAGCGGGAGCAACAGTGGTATTAACTGCACTAGAAGAAAATGAACGTCCAGAGCAAGGCGTTCAATTATTAGCAGAAGCGTGTAAGTTATTAGGTATGCAATGGTTTCATGTGCCTATTGAGGATGATTGTGCGCCTAGCGCTGATTTTGAGAAAAAATGGCAACGAGCCAATGATGCTGCTCAAATAGCGCTTAATAATGGCGAATTTGTAGTGGCTCATTGCAAAGGTGGTTCTGGGCGTACAGGTATACTTGCTGCTCGTCTTCTGCTTGCTCGTGGCATGCCTTTTAATGCAACAATTGCTTCTATTCAAGCACAAAGACCTGGTGCTTTTGCTCGCCAATCACATATTGATTATATTAAGCAATGGAATAACGACGTTAAGCATTAATTTCACTTTATAATGACCTACTATTAAACCTCGCAGATGCGGGGTTTTTTGTTTTGTGGCTGTTAAAAATATTTCGTACAAAAAAGGTTTATTTTATTTTTCATGGCTGATATATTTGATTATCCATATATACGGGTAATCGTATGTTTACTACTAACAAGCTGAGGAAGGATCATGACAATTAAAGTAGGGATTAATGGTTTTGGGCGTATTGGTCGGTTAGCATTACGCGCAGCATTTGACTCACCTGATATTGAATTTGTGTTAATTAATGACGTTGCAGGAGATGTTAATACTCTATCTCATTTACTTGAATTTGATTCTATTCAAGGCCGGTGGGGGCACGCAGTAACTGTGGATGGTAGTAAAATGATGATTAATGGCCAAGCTATTCATTATTGTCAGCAGCAACATATTGCTGACGTTGATTGGTCTGGTTGTGATGTCGTACTAGAAGCAACAGGTGTTCACCGTGACACTCAGTATCTTAATCAATATTTAGAGCAAGGCGTTAAGCACGTTGTGGTTTCTGCACCCGTAAAAGAAGAGGGCATATTAAATATCGTGGTTGGTGTTAACGATCATTTATTTGATCCAGAAAAACATCGCATAGTGACCGCTGCATCTTGTACTACCAACTGTATCGCCCCTGTTGTAAAAGTGATCCACGAACACCTTGGTGTAAAGCAAGCATCATTTACCACTATTCACAATTTAACCAACACCCAAACTATTTTAGATGCACCACATAAAGATCTACGTCGAGCTCGAGCATGCGGCATGAGCTTAATTCCAACGACAACGGGTTCAGCTAAAGCTATTGTGGAAATATTTCCAGAGTTAGCAGGAAAAATAGATGGTCATGCAGTACGTGTACCACTCGCAAATGCCTCACTGACGGATATTATTTTTGATGTTGAGCGTGATACCTCCATTGATGAGGTTAATCAATTATTAAAAACAGCATCAGAAACAGATCTAAGCGGTATTTTAGGCTTTGAAGCGCGCCCTTTAGTATCGATTGATTATCGCGGCGATCAACGTTCAACCATCATTGATGCATTATCTACAATGGTTGTAAATCAGCGAATGGTTAAAATTTATGCGTGGTATGACAACGAAATGGGTTATGCAACACGGACAGCTGAATTAATACATAAAGTCGGTTGTTAGTTATTAAGTATAAATTGTATTGAAATGTAGTGAGTATTTTATGTTAGCAAAGCTGAGCCAGTTACCCAATGACGTGCGCCAATATATGTTGGTGACATTTAATTATTGGAATTTTACTCTCACTGATGGTGCATTACGAATGTTGGTGGTTTTACATTTCCATCAGCTTGGTTATAGCCCGTTAGAGATAGCCTCATTATTTCTATTTTATGAATTTTTTGGTGTAGTAACCAATTTAGTTGGTGGCTGGCTTGGTGCGCGATTAGGTTTAAATCGAACCATGAATATTGGTTTATTAATGCAAGTTATTGCGTTATTAATGCTGGCTGTGCCTTCAGCAAATCTTACTGTAATATGGGTAATGTTTGCTCAAGCATTGTCAGGTATTGCTAAAGATTTGAATAAAATGAGCGCAAAAAGTGCGATTAAAACATTAGTGCCGAATGAAAAACAAGGTGCATTATATAAATGGATCGCATTACTAACCGGATCAAAAAACGCGCTTAAAGGTGTCGGCTTTTTCTTAGGAGGAGCATTGTTAGCATTGATCGGTTTCCAAGGCGCTGTGATTTCGATGGCTTGTGTACTTGCAGTTGTTTTTATATGTAGTGTGCTATGGCTTGATAAAGATCTTGGTAAAGCGAAGAGTAAGGTAAAATTCAGTCAAATCTTTTCAAAAAGCAGAAGTATAAATATACTCTCAGCTGCAAGAATGTTCCTTTTTGGCGCACGTGATGTTTGGTTTGTGATTGCGTTACCACTATATTTGGGACAAGTTTTTGGTTGGGACCATTTATTGGTTGGTGGCTTTTTGGCTCTGTGGGTCATTGGTTATGGTTTTGTTCAAAGTATCGCGCCAAGAATTACAGGAAAAACGGAAGGTATCGTACCTGATGGGAGAGCTGCTTTTGGATGGGCAATGATCCTGGCTGTTGTTACAGGAATCATTGCTATTGCATTACAATTTAATTGGTATCCACAATTAATTATTATTATTGGTCTAATGATTTTTGGTGCTGTTTTTGCAATTAATTCCTCATTACATTCTTATTTAATAGTAAGCTACGCTAAAGGCGATGGTGTGAGTTTGGATGTTGGTTTTTATTATATGGCGAATGCAATGGGGCGTTTAATCGGAACTTTGCTTTCAGGAATGGTATATCAACTATATGGATTGGCTATGTGTTTATGGATAGCATTTATATTTATTATGATAACAACAATTATATCTTTATGGTTACCACGGCGTAGTACAACAACAGCATCTATTTAGGCTTATTGTATTATAGCTCTTAGTGTTTAAGTGATATTCATCTGAAAGATATTAAATAAAGTTTATTATCAATACTGACCTTCTTTAATTATGTTACAACATACGGTATATTAGTAGGTCATTATTTATATAGATTAAAGATAATTAATTTTCCAGATATATTGCTTAGGCTACTGATTACTTATGGTTACAACACTAAGAGCATTAAAACGAAATAGTTATGGTGGTGAGTTCATACAAGAAGCACTTCATACTGTTTATGAAACGTTAAAGCCTACACATTGTTATATTGCTTATTTTGATAAAAATCATCATAAAGCGACATCTTTAGCCTATTCTATCGATGATCGTTTTTCAAATACTGTATTTACCTATTTAATCAATAATTCTCTTTGCGAAAAGATGATATCTTCTGGAAAACCTTACTCTTTTTCTAATGACATATCACAAACATACCCATTTAATCAGATAATAACTTCCCATTTGTTACAGCATTACCTTGGTATACCTATATTTTCTAGGCGTGGTGAAATAGTCGGAGTGATTGGATGTTTATTTGAACATCCTTATTTTTATTCTGAACTACAACATGGTGAATGGTGTCAAGTTCTTGGCGATATTCTTGGCTCTGATGTCGAATATTTGGCACTGCTCTCAGAACAAAAAAAGCTACTTTGCGAAATGGAAGAATGCCAGCAAGAAGCGAAACTAGGTAATTTTCAAGTCGATATCGCAACGGGCAGCGTCTATTGGAGTAAAGAAATTTATCGAATATTCCAATGTGATACTGAATGTTTTACTATCAATGAAACAACGACAAATAAATATATTCACCCTGACGATCGTAAACGTGTTGTCGAATTAAGACGTGACATGCTTGATAGCGCTAGTGTGAGTTATAATGTTATTTATCGTATTGTTTTAGCTGATGGTAAGAATAAATACCTACGTGAAAATTGTCATATATTGCGTGACATTAATGGTATCGCAACTTTAATAAAAGGTATTGTTCAAGATATTACTGAATTTTATTATCTATCAAATAAATTAGATCAAGCATCTGATAAATTAAGTGTAACATATAATGCGGTTAGTGAAGGTGTTTGGGAATATAATTTAGAAACACAAGCATTATTAACATCACCTAAGTTTTGGGATATTTTAGGTATTAATGAAACACATGTGAATAATATATATGACTGGGTGATGATGATTCATAAAGATGATCGTTCAGCTGTTATTGACTGTTTTTCAAATTTACGAAATGGTGATGCAAACTCAATTGATGTTGAATTTCGATTACAATCAGGAAGCCATGAAAAAAATTGTCGCTGGTTTAATTGTAAGGGAAATGTTATTGAATCGAGTGGTATTAATTATTACAGTCGTATTGTCGGTGTATTAATTGATATAACAGATTCAGTGGTCGCTGAGCAGCAATTAACTCTCGCTAAAACTGTTTTTGATAATACTTCTGAGTGTATTGTTATAACCGATAAAGATAATAATATAATTTCAGTCAATAAAGCCTTTGAAAAAGTAACTGGTTACAGCCATGCTGATATTATTGGTGAGAACCCACGTGTATTAGCATCAGGTTATCATAACGCTGATTTTTATAAACAAATGTGGCATAGCCTTGAAACAACAGGATCATGGCAAGGGCAATTAAAGAATCGTCGCAGCGATGGTGTTGTTTATCCTGAAGAAATGACAATTAATAAAATTGAAGATGATCATAATGTTATTAATTATGTCGGGGTTTTTCATGATATTAGTTCTCGAAAGCAGACAGAACAAAAGTTAAAACGATTAGCAAACAATGATACTTTGACGGGCTTAATGAATCGCCGTCGTTTTATTGAAAAAGTAGAAAAATACATCGCACAAATTAATGATATTGCACCGAATAATTCAGCGACATCAGTGTGCTCACTTTTATTTATTGATCTTGATGATTTTAAGATTTTTAACGATCTTTATGGGCATGATTTTGGCGATAAAGTACTACAAAAAGTGGCTAATATTATTAGAACGACAGTATGTGAACATAGTGTTATTTGTCGTTATGGTGGTGATGAGTATGCGGTTTTAATTCAAGAGCAAGATGTTAATTACGCTCAACGTATTGCTAATCAATTAGTGAATATTATTTCACAGCCGATTAAATGTAACGAAATTGATATAAATTTAACCGTAAGTATTGGTATTTCATCATACCCAGAAAGTGGCACCACTCACCAAGCCTTATTAAAAAATGCTGATTATGCTATGTATGAGCAAAAGTGGTTAGGCCGTAATGGTGTTTGTGTTTATGACCAGCAATTACAGCATGAGTATATTCGTAAATTGATATTACGAGATAAACTAAAACATGCCATTAACGCTCAAAAAATAATCGTACATTACCAACCTATTATTGATAATAAAACGGGAAGAGTCTGTAAATTTGAAGCATTAGCTCGTTGGTATGATGATCATGAGGGCTTTATTTCACCGGGGATTTTTATTCCTATTGCTGAACGCTACGGTTTGATTGGAATGTTAGGCCAACTAGTCTTTGAAAAAGCATGTGCTGATTTAGATCGTATTCATCGCAGTGGTTTTACCGATGTCGTTTTTTCAATTAACCATTCAGTGAAAGAGTTTTCTCAGCATAATCAAGAGTATATTTTTGAAACGATCAATAATTTCAATTTACCGTATAGCGCTATAATGATCGAAATTACCGAATCAACAGCCCTTGACGATGGTAAAAACATTATTGATATTCTCTCTGCATTTAGATCGCGAGGTATTGCGATTTCATTGGATGATTTTGGTACGGGTTACTCATCGCTAGCGGCTATTATTGATATCAAACCCGATATTATTAAAATTGATCGTAGCTTTATTGTTGATATTGAACACAGTAAAGAGAGTCAAATGTTGGTTTCACTCGTTATTGATCTCAGTCGTAAATTAAAGGTTGAGGTAGTTGCTGAAGGAGTTGAAACACAAGCCCAGTTAGATATTTTGTCTGAAATGGCATGTCATTATATTCAAGGTTTTTACTATAGCCCTGCAGTAGCGATTGATGAAGCAATTACGATACTTCAAGTACGTAACCAATAATGTAGGTTAGAGTGATAAACTGCGCGCTGTTATTTGTAAAATTAGGGTGCTATAAATGCAGCTCTTTTATTCATAGAAATTATCATTTGGTAAATAATGCAAACTCTTTTTTTTGATTTTGATGGCACGTTAGTTGATTCTGAAACGTTTCATGCTAACAATTGGAGTGACTATTTAGCGACATACGGTGTTACACTAACCGCTGACGACTTTATTGAATATTATGCGGGGGTTACGTGGCCAAAGATAGCGAAGCATTTTATTGATAGTTACCACTTGAATGTAGATATAGCCACTATTACGACAGAGATGGAAGCACTGACAGATAGGAAAATTCGTCAACAAGGGATCCCTGCATTACCTGGTGTTGATTCTGTGCTTCAAGCGTTTTCAGGTAAAGTGCCCATGGCGGTTGTGACTGGTGCTCCACGTGACTATGTTGAAGGCGTTTTAAAATTGCATGGCTGGTTAGATTTATTTGATCAGGTATTTAGCGGTTATGAAGTTGCAAATAATAAGCCGTCTCCTGATGTATACTTACATGCTTGCCAAGCGATGAAAGTTCATCCTTATCAAGTTGTTGCGGTAGAAGACAGCCGTACAGGCTTACAATCAGCAAAAAATGCCGATATTTGCTGTCTACTGATTAATGGCCATCCTTCACTGACGTCTACAGATGCTGATCATTCATTTATTTCAATGATTGAGGCCAAACCATTACTAGATTCATTATTTAAAGATAAATTATCGTTTGTACCTGCGTGAAGTAAGCAATAATTTTGCGGTATGAATACGTTATGCTAAATTATGCACGATTGAAATAATTCAGATAGGTTTATGATGGAAAACGAAGAAATCATGACGGGTGACATGCTGGTTGAAACTGTTGAAAATCAGCTAGCAGACGGTAATCCATTAGTGGTGAAAGAAACATTAATGCGCTTAATGATGACGGGCACTGCACGTGATGAAGCGGTGCAGATGATTGCTTGTGCATTATCTATCGAAGTCTTTGACGTAATGAAAAATGACGGTAAATTTGATTTAAAACGTTACCGTGAAAATTTAACAGCGTTACCAGATATGCCTTGGGAAGATGATATCTAATTCATACCTGTAATGATAAAAAACCGTGATAGTCATCGCGGTTTTTTTGTGCCTTTTTTTATGGATTATTATTTTATATTTTTGTCATTAGTTAGTGGGTGATATTAAAATTACTCTAAAAAATAGTGAGAAATAACTATTATTGTTAACTATTGTATATATATGACTAGTACTAATAGGTAAGGGCATAATAATGAAAATTGGTATTCCTAAAGAGATCAAAGTTCATGAGTATCGCGTAGGTATGGTGCCGGCTTCGGTAAAAGAAGCAGTATTACATGGTCATACAGTTTATATCGAAACTCTTGCTGGTGCTGGCATTGGATGCAGTGATGAAGACTATATTGCTGTTGGCGCACAAATTGTAGATTCAGCACAAGCCGTGTTTGAATTAGCTGATATGATCGTCAAGGTAAAAGAACCACAATCTTCAGAACGGATGTTGTTACGCAAAGGACAAATATTATTTACATACCTTCATTTAGCTCCAGATAGAGAACAGACGCAAGATTTAATTAATAGCGGAGCAATATGTATCGCTTATGAAACTGTCACTGATGATAATGGACAATTACCATTATTAGCGCCTATGTCAGAAGTTGCAGGTCGAATGTCTTTACAAGCGGGTGCTTTTGCGCTTGAAAAATCACGAGGAGGGCGAGGTATATTATTAGCTGGTGTACCAGGTGTTGCTCCTGCAAATGTGGTGATTCTTGGTGGGGGTGTTGTTGGAATGAATGCTGCGCAGATGGCCGTAGGGTGTCGTGCAAATGTGGTTATCATTGATCGAAATATAGAAGTGTTACGTCAGTTAGATCGCTTATTTTCAGGTGCTGTAACCTGTATTTATTCAACGAATGATGCTATTGAGGAATATGTTCTTGCTGCAGATCTTGTCATTGGGTGCGTACTTGTAGCGGGAGCGCAAGCGCCCAAGTTGGTTACAAAAGACATGATAAGTCGAATGAAAAAAGGAGCGGCAATTGTTGATGTAGCGATAGATCAAGGTGGATGCATTGAAACCTCGCATCCAACATCCCATGATGATCCTACTTATATTATTGATGATGTTGTGCATTATTGTGTTGCTAATATGCCTGGCGCAGTTGCTAGAACATCAGCATTTGCACTTAATAATGCAACCTTACCTTATATTCTGCAGTTAGCTGATCTGGGGTATAAAACGGCCCTTACCACGAATAAACATTTATTAAATGGCTTAAATATTTATCAAGGTCAAGTCACTAACTATAGTGTAGCTCAAGCGTTAGGTTATCCTTATATATCAAGTGTTTTTGCTTGATGTAAGATCGCTATTCTTGACAGCATTGCTAAAGAGCGTTGATGATCTTGTTCTGTTGCTGATGTGCATGCATCACTAATAATATGGGCACAATAATCACGATCATGAGCATCTCTGACAGCAGATTGAATTGCCCAACAAGTACTCACACCACAAAAGTAAACATCAGTTATAGCATTAGCACGTAAGACGCTATCAAGTGCTGTGTTATAGAAAGGGTTGACGCGTGATTTTATGATCACCATATCATGTTGAGCTATTTGAAGATCAGGGTGAAATTCAGTGCCCCATTGGCCTAACTCTAATGCTCGATATTGTTGAGCCTTGCCAAACATTGGAGATTGATGCGGCAATTCAAGGTAGTTAGGCTGAAAGCCAACTTTGACAAAGATACAAGGTAGGTTGTGTTTTCTTGCCCACTGGATAGCAATATTTGCATTATGAATGACATGGTGGGCGCTGACTTGTGCTGCACAACTTGGAATTTTGCCATTTTTATCAACGATGTCATTAATGAAGTCAATAATAACTAATGCTTGTTTCATAATGGTTCCTTGAACACGATATTTGATAGAGTAATGTTAATAAGCATACGATTAAACACTTAAGTTTAATGTTGTGAAATCTTAGATATAAAAAAAGCTTTTAGTCGTAAGACTAAAAGCTTCTTGATCAAATCGAGGTATTACATTATTTAGCGTATGCAAAAATCACACTACCACCTTTGATGGTATCAATAATTTTCTTCGTCAAATACGTTGGTATAGCTGGGCATCCCCAACTACGGCCAAGATAACCATTCCGTTTTATGAATGATTCAGAAACATACTTAGCACCGTGAATAACAATATAGCGTTTTAATGCATTATCATTTTCACCACGCGTTAATCCATTTAGTTTTAAGGAATAACCATTCCCGCCATGGTAGGTGCCTTCAGTTAGAAAGGTACCTAACGATGTTTTATGTGAATTAACACGGTTAGAAAAATTGTCTGCCATTAAACGTCCACTGTTTTCACCGTGTGATACATAAGTACGGTAAAGCAATTTATTTGATTTTAAATCAATGACATAAAACCTTTTTTCTGTAGAAGGCATGCTGTAGTCAATAATGGTTAATAAAGATTTCTTTTTTCCGCGGGTTTTATTGTAAGCAATAAATGCTTTTTTGAACACGCTGTAATCAATTTTGCCCTTTAAATCAGCTTTTTGATAGACATAATCAGCGACAATATCTGCATTCTTACGTTCAGTATGAAGAACGCGCGCAGACGCATTTAATGGTAATAGGCATACCATTAATAGAAATAGGTAAATAAATTTTTTCATTTAATTCGTTCTATTCTTAAACAAGTTGCAAAGTTGGTTAGCAATTAAGCGAGATAGTACTTTATCATAAATAAGAATTAAAAAAGAAGATTTAAATGGTCCAGCAAAAGGGGATTTTAACGTTATAAAATATGATAGTTGTTAAGTGGAAGGTCAATTTAGCCATTGATAACAATAGCTTATTAATATGAACATCATTTAATTAAGTAGAGGAAGTTAGATTAAACTAAAGCTAAAAAAAGCTTGTCTATCAGTAAAGAGTTGCATTTAAAGTGTTGATTTTATTGATTGTTTTTATTCAATTATTTTAGTTATAAATATTTAAAATATATTGTAAATAATAATATTAGTAACGTATTGAACAATGCTTATTAGTAACGAAATAAAATGGAAACAAATAAACATGAATATAAGATGAAGAAAAAGAAATAATGACTATTCATATTGTCCAATATAAAAGAGCAGCACCGACATTATTAATAACATCGGTGCTGTTTTATAGATTAAATATTACAGATTTTACTCCAACTACCATCACTCCCTGGTATTGATGAGGTGTACCAGTTCGCTTTGTAAATCACGTTATTATAAATGATTCGATCACCAGATCCTGCGTGACTAGGATTACCTTGCCAGTCAGTTTGTGGCCAGTTAGGGTAGGTATTTATACCATCAATCGAACAGTCCCCACCTTCACCACCGCCACCACCTGTATTTAAATCACCCAGTGGTAAATTAGGTTGTTCAAATTTAAAGGCATATTCTTTACCATTTACAGTAACGGCATAGTTTGCAGGGCCAGTGATTGGTAGATAGTACACCATGTCTAATTCATATTCGCCACCAACAGGAAGTGCTTTCCACGCTGGCAAAGAGAAAGCGACACGATGCATAACACCATCTAAACCACCGATGTTATCACTACGACTATGTCCCGATGCAATCACTTTTAAACCACCACCCGATTGATCTTTTGCATTGTCAGGTGCTGATACTGGTATGTCAAATTGGAATTCCGTGCCTCCGGGGATCTCGATACCAGTGTTGTTAGTGAATGTGATTTTCGGATTAATGGGGTAATTTTGATCACCAACCTTAAAACCAGCAATTGCTACGCCGATATCAACGGCTTCTGTTGGAATTGCCGCAACGGCAATAGTATTACCGTAAGGTGCTGCTGATTTAAATTTATCGTAAATGGCTTTGGTCATGGTATTACCCATGTGGTATTCACCTTGGCCTGTTTGACAGGACTGTTCTGATACATCGATACCGGCGCGATTACCATTAGCATCAAATTGATAGCAGTTGTAATCACCTGCTAATTCCCAGAACATGATCCCGCCAATTTCTTTATCTATAATGTAGTCGGCTTTAATATTGATAGATTGTTTATCTTCAGTAGATAAGAAGACTTTTTTATCCGCATTCCATAACCAAGGTGAAACTGCGATGTTATCAAAGTGACGTTGATAGCTTCCCACAAATTTATCTTGTGGGTCATTAATCGGGTCAAGACCATATGCCGCAGTATATGAACCATAGATACCATTGGCTAAATTCATCGCATGCCACATTGGGTTTGATCCCGCCCCCATTTCTTGACCTGCGGCGTTTTTGTCATGCCACATGTTATCGATACCGACAGCACCGTTACCACAGTTGTTTTTCTCACCTTCCCCTGTATCCGGAGCACATTCTGATTGGTTAGGCAGGGCAGCTTTGCCCCACAAACCATTTTCCCCTCCGGTTACACCTTGCCAACCACGCGTATAATAGGGCACGCCAATATTAATACGTCCTGCTGGCATAGAGCCTCGAAAATAATGGTAAGCCCAATCGGTGTTTAGATACCCTATGCCGCCATAAGCTTCTGTACCATATACATTCCATGCTGCAAGTTCTGAATCTTTACCTGTATCATATAATGCCGCATTATGCCCAACATGATCATTCCATGCTCCATGGAGGTCATAAGACATTATGTTGACATAATCGAGGTATTGAGTAATTGCCATCGTTTCCATACCACGTAATAGATATGCAGATGATGGTGCTGCGATAGTTAACATATAATGTATGCCGTCAGCGGCGCTTGCTGCATCGACTTTGGCTCGCAATACACGCATTAGCTCATGATAAGAACGCATAAGGTATGGACGACGTGATTCTGAAAAGGCTTTATCGTCTGGATTACCGGCACCAGCCATTGAGGTTGGGTATTCATAGTCAATATCAAGTCCGTCAAACTTGTATTTCTTCATCATGTCGACAGCGGAGTTTGCAAATTTCTCAATGGCGGCATGATTGATACTGCCATCTGCATTAGTGGTCATGGTATAGAAACCACCATCAGCGACACGATTACCTTCAGTATCGAAGTGACCGCCCGTTTCAGCCCAGCCACCAATTGATATCAATGTTTTAACCCCGTGTTTTACTTTTGCTGTTGCAAGAGCACCAAAATGGCCTTTAAAACCAAGAGTTGGATCAACTTCAACATCTGGCCATTGTAGACTTACTGCTGGGTTACTTGGGTCGTTAATATCACCAATATTGACTTTGCCATCAGCGCCAATGCTCACAAAAGCGTAATTAATATGGGTTAATTGTTCCCATGGAATATCATTAACAAGATAACTGCTTTGCGGATCATCGCCTGCACGCCAACTTGTAAAGTAGCCAATAACACGACGAGGGTGATCGGCCCCCATTTTTTCACGGCCGTCTTGATCGTAAATTGTGCAGTATGGAACAGTAATCCCCTCAGTTTGGTAGAGACCATCAGGGCGACAATCTTTTGCAGTTTCGCCACCATTAACTGTAATAGTTGTGACAGTAGAATCGGTTGTTTTACCTAGATCATCAGTCGCACGCGCATAAAGACGAGTGATACCGGCTTGAGTCGTCGTATAGGCAAAATCATAAGGAGCAGTCGCTGTAGTACCAACTAATGTACCATTAGCAAAGAAATCAACTTTATCAACCCGCCCATCACTGTCTGCAGCATCTGCTGTGACAGTAATAACATCACCGAGCTCCACGGTCGCTGCTGATGTTGTAATACTAATTGTTGGAGCTTGATTTTCAGGATCACTATCACCCACAACAATAATAACGGTGGCTTTATTGCTCACCGCATCATCATTATCATAAGCAATTGCGGTTAATGTGTGCTCGCCTGCAATAGCAAGCCAAGCTACATTGTATGGGGATTGAGTACTAGCACCAATAATTTTACCATCAACGCTGAATTCAACTTTGGCTACTGTACCATCGCTATCTGTAGCATTTACGCTGATAGTAATATTATCACCAGTTGCAATTTCAGTGGTTGAGGTTGGTGAAGTAATGCTAGCTGTTGGTGCAATATTATCAATTGGGGGAGGTGTTCCAAGGCAAGTATCGAGGGTTAACCAATTACTGTATTGTCCGTTGTGAGTTGCTGGACTGTTATTTTGTGTCCAATAATTTGCTTTATAAGCCGTGTTATTTTGTTGTACTTTATCTCCTCCTGTATAAACTTTATTGCTTTCCCATTCAGATATATCAGTACAATCGATGGCTGCCTGGGCATTAAATGCAAATAAGCAGGATAAACTAAGGGTACTTAGCGTAAAAATTCCTTTTCTTGTTATTCCATGTTTCCCACGGTTCATATGTGATCCTTTCGTTTAGTTATTGAAATAACACCAGTAATAAATCTGTGTCTATTTACTTTTTGCGTGTCATAAAAAAACTATAAGTGCAGTTTGGTTATTTGCATCAACGAATGTTGCTATCTTCATACGGAGTCGCGAAAAATGTTACTATTATGTAAATCTTTATTTGTTTATTGAATTAAGCGCACTTTATTGAGTTGTACGTTAATGCGATGAGAGTATGTAACTGGCAGGGTAGTAAAGAAAATAAAACTGAGGTGAAAATAAAGTTAGTTATATAACTTAATAATCAGTGGTTATATTCACTTCCCTTATTTTTAACGGTAGAGGTGAAGAATAAGGGAAGGAAAAGGTAAAGAAAGAACGCATTAGTCCTTTACGATATAAGATTGATGATTAAACAATAAAGTTTTATTTATTAATACTTGCTTTGAAATTATCCTGAGTTGTAGTATCTGCTTTATTGTACCAATAATTCAACATCTTAGTGACATAGGCTTGGTCGACTTTATTATCTTTTGTTGCAGGTATTGCTGGCTGCATGCGTTGTATTTCACTTGCCGTAACAACCGATGCTAATGCTGCAGGAGCTTTACTTAAATTATATTGTGCGATTTCTTGTGGAAAGTCGCGATTAATTTGTAGTCCATTTTTAATTAGCACATCATGCTTAAACGGAACCTCACTACCATCAGCTGATAACAATGACATTGTTGGGTGGTTATTAAATTTCTGTGCTTGGTAGGCACTTGATATGTGAGGGAGTTGTAATGTGTATGTCGCGTCATTACCAGCGAACGTCATTACCACTACTTCTGAACGAAATAAGTGTGTATCACCATTTTCACGGTAATTTTTGTCATAGCGAAAAGCAATTTGATTACTACCATTATTTAATGTTTGAGGTGCATTACCTTCCGCATTTACGCCATTGACGAGAACCAGTTCAGCAGAGTTAGGTAGGTTAAGTGTTACATCTGCAAATGACGAAAAGCTGATGCTACACGCAGCTAAAGAGAAAAGGGCTGTACGCAGTTTCATGTCGATTCCTTTTGAGTACGAATATATGAATAATGTGTATTAGGTATAGTACTGCTATTGTATTCTGATCTTTACGATGTTGACAAATAACCGTCGAAATAAATACCTAATAATAGTTTTATGAGTATAAAAAAACCCAGCATTGGCTGGGTTTCGTGTATCTCTATATTAGATTGCGCGTTACTTGACGTAACAAGCAAAACCTTTAAGGTAGAAACCTTCAGGGTAAGCACTGTCTAATGGGTGATCTGCCGCTTGGCTGAAACGCTCGATAAACTGTACATCACGATGTGCATCAAGTGCAGCATCGGCAATGATTTTTTGGAATAAGCCGTTATCCATTAAACCAGAGCAAGAATAAGTTAATAGCATACCACCTGGTTTTAGAATTTGCATCGCTAACATATTGATGTCTTTGTAACCACGGCAAGCACCAACTAGTTGAGATTTAGATTCAGCAAATTTTGGTGGATCCATAATAACAACATCAAACAGCTCGCCACGTTCACGGTATTCACGTAGTAATTTGAATACATCAGCGTTTACAAACTGTGCATTTTCAACAGGGTAACCGTTAATTTCTGCATTAAGTTGTGCTGTATCAAGTGCAGGTTGAGAAACGTCAACGTTAACTACTTCACTTGCGCCACCTTTTAGTGCGTACAAGCCAAAACCGCCAGTATAGCAGAAGCAGTTTAATACACGCTTACCGTTAACATATTTAACTGATGCTTCGCGGCTATCGCGTTGGTCAAGGTAGAAACCTGTTTTGTGGCCACCAACGATGTCAACGTTAATTTTCACGCCATTTTCTTCGATAGTAACAAACTTAGGTGGCTCTTCACCATGCAGAACGCCAGTACGTTGTTTTAAGCCTTCTTTTTTACGAACAGAAACGTCTGAACGCTCATAAATATTACAGCTTGGGTAGCATTGTGTTAATGCTTCAAGAAGTACTTCACGTTGAGCTTCTGCACCGGCACTCAATAGTTGACACACTAAGTAGTCTTGGTAACGGTCGATAGTGATACCTGGAAGACCATCAGATTCTGCAGCAATTAAACGGTAGCCAGTAAGGCCATCACGAGCGGCTAGAATATCACGTAGATTTTGTGCTGCATTTAGGCGGTTAACAAAGAAGTTAACGTCAATGGCTTCATTTTTGTTGAATGTCCATACGCGAACGCGAATTTGTGACTGCGGAGAATACGCACCTCGTGCTAACCATTCGCCTTTATTATCGTAAACATCAACGGTCTCGCCTAATTCTGGTTTTCCTTCGATGCGATCAATACCGCGAGAAAAAACCCAAGGGTGGCGACGGCGAAGTGATTTTTCACGGCCTTTTACCAAATAAATAGAAGCAGTCATGACATGCCCAGTATGGAATTCGAGTGGGGGCATATTATGTTGTGCTGGCTAAGTAAAATCAAATGAAAAAGCCTAAGTTGGTATATAAACCTGCGATTGCATACTAAATAAACCCTGAAACAGCATTGTTTTTTGCCAGACAACCATCAAAACCTTGTAATAATACCGCTAAAATAGAATCAAGTTCAGCATAAACAGAAGAGTATATATTATGGCTCGATGTTGCATAAAAACGAAGGTAATAGGACATGTACAAGGGGTTGGTTTTCGATTTCATACCGCTCATCAAGGTTTGATGCTTGATTTAACTGGGTATGCAAGAAACTTAGCCGATGGCAGTGTTGAGGTCTTCGCCTGCGGTGAACAAGAGAATATTGATAAGCTTATTGAATGGCTACAGCATGGGCCAAAAACAGCCACTGTTGAGTGGCTTACAACTGAAACTTTAGCATGGCAACATTTGACTGGGTTTAAAATGAATTAGAGTGCTGATAATAAAACCAAACCAAACATATGGGTAAGGATCACCGATTATGTTTGGTTTGTTGTATTGTTATATTAGATACACTTAACCGGTTTGGGTAATCCTGCTAATTTTGTTGCTTGCTTTGCTGGTCCTTTAGGAAATAAGCGATAGAGATAACGCGAGCTACCTTTTTCTTCACCATATTGCTTTGACATGGCTTTTACGAGCATACGAACAGCGGGTGAGGTATTAAATTCAAGGTAAAACTCACGAACAAAGCGAATCACTTCCCAATGGGCTTCAGATAATTCAATCTCTTCTTCTGCTGCAAGTCGTGCGACTAGATCTTCCGACCAATCATCCACATTCTTTAGATAACCTTGGGCATCGGTATCGATTTGTACACCATTAAATTCAAGCATAGTAGACCTCTCTATTTCTAACGCTGCAAGAATAGTGATTCACTTGTCTGCCTGCAAGTAAAAAACAAAAAGCCCGCATTAAATGCAGGCTTTTTTAGTTCGTTCTTTGTTACGATAAGTCGATTATCGTAAGTGCATCGCTATGATTAATTATCGCTGCTGTTTACTACACCTAGAATCTGAAGCAAGCTTAAGAATAGGTTGTAGATAGAAACGTATAATGTAACCGTTGCTGAGATGTAGTTTGTTTCACCACCACGTACAATTGACTGTGTAGTCAATAGAATCGCTGCTGATGAGAACAAGACAAACATACCGCTAATAGCAAGTGATAGCATTGGCATCTTTAAGAAGATATTTGCTACAACTGCAACAATAATCGCAATAAAACCAGCCATTAACATACCATTAAGGAATGATAGGTCGCGTTTCGTTGTTAATGCGTAAGCTGAACAGGCAAAGAATGTTAGTGCGGTACCACCAAGTGCTGTCATTACGACGTGCCCCATGCCTGCACCCACATACATATTTAAAATAGGACCAAGGGTGTAGCCCATAAAGCCTGTTAATGCGAATACAAAGACTAGACCAAGGCTGCTATCACGGTTACGTTCTGTTAAGAAAATTAGACCATAGAAACCGACAAGAAGAATGATCCAATGAACAGGTGGAACATTCATAACCATTGCTGCACCAGCTACAACAGCAGAGAACAACAACGTTAGCGATAGTAAGAAATAAGTGTTACGTAAAACCTTATTGGTTGACAGCACGCCTTCGTAACCATTGTCACGGTTGACCATACGTTCGTTCATAAGTGTTCCCCTTAGGGTAGTTATGTTAATTCTATTAAAGCTATATATGAGGCTAAACAATACGAATTGCAAGCGTAAACTCAAGCTTTATATTGATTTGTCTGCCATCAAGCATATTATAAGTGTTTGAACATTAAAATACTTTGTTCATTAATTTTCATGTATCTTTAAGTTGTAACTAAGTGTTACATCAATAAGGCTTACTTTAATGGTGGCAGTTTCAGCCATTAGTGCAATATTTGCTGTAAAAAAAGTTGAGTTCGATCGGATTTTGGATTATCAAAAAAGTCATGAGGATTGTTTTCTTCAATGATTTCACCTTGATCCATAAAGATAACCCGATCAGCGACTTGGCGCGCAAACCCCATCTCATGAGTAACGCATAACATTGTCATGCCTTCATTCGCCAGTTCAACCATAACATCCAATACTTCCCGTACCATTTCTGGATCAAGTGCAGACGTTGGTTCATCAAATAACATGACTTGTGGATTCATACATAACGAACGGGCGATAGCAACGCGTTGTTGTTGCCCACCAGAGAGTTGACCGGGATATTTATGGGCTTGATCTGGAATTTTAACCCGCTCTAAATATTGCATAGCCAATGCATTAGCTTCTTTCTTTGGCATTTTTTTTACCCAAATAGGGGCTAAGGTGCAGTTTTCTAGTACGGTTAGATGAGGGAAAAGATTAAAATGCTGAAAACACATCCCGACTTCTTTACGTACAAGCTCAATGTTTTTCAAATCGCCGGTAATGTCTTGTCCTGCTACAGAAATTTTACCTTGCTGATGCTCTTCTAAATAATTAATGCATCGGATCATGGTTGATTTTCCTGATCCTGAAGGGCCACAAATAACGATCTTTTCTCCTTTACGGACTTTTAAATTAATGTTTTTAAGTACATGAAATTGACCATACCATTTATTTACATCCGTAAGTTCGATAACCCACTGCGTATTATCTGGTGTGATTGAAGTGTTATTGGTCTTTGTCATTATGCAATCCTTGCTAATGTTGATGCCCAGTATGTAATTTATTTTCTAGATAGATACTGTATCTAGACATACTAAAACAAAAAATCCAGAAGACGAAAGCGACAAAAACGTAGCTTTCAGTAGCAAAACCTAACCATTCCGGATCGCTGGTGGCTGCTTGTCCTATACCTAATACATCAAACATGCCAATAATAAGTACTAGACTGGTGTCTTTAAATAGCCCGATAAAGGTGTTAACGATTGAAGGAATAGTGATTTTTAAAGCTTGGGGTAACACAATAAGATACGTTTTACGCCAGTAACTTAACCCTAATGCATCTGCCGCTTCATATTGACCCTTAGGTATCGCTTGCAAACCGCCTCGAATCACCTCTGCCATATAAGCTGCACTGAACATGACTACGCCAATTAAAGCTCTAATCAGTTTATTGGTTTCTAATTCTGAACTTAAAAACAGCGGTAACATTACTGAAGCCATAAATAAGACAGTAATTAACGGCACACCTCGCCAAATCTCAATATAAACAGTACAAATACTGCGAATGATAGGCATTTGTGAACGCCGTCCTAGCGCTAATACAATGCCGATGGGTAACGATACGACTATGCCAACAATGGCAATGATCAAGGTAATTAGTAATCCGCCCCATAAATGCGTTTCAACGATGGGAAGGCCAATAACCCCGCCGTATAAAAGAAAGCCAGCAAGAAAGGGATAGATATTTACGAAAAATAGCCAAATCCAACCACGACAAGGGGTCTTTTCATAGGCTAATAAGGTAATAAAAATAGCCAATGTGGCATAAAATAATTTCGGTCGCCATAATTCTGTATTGGGGTAGAAACCAAACATAAATTGATTAAAACGTACTTTTATAAAGGTCCAACACGCGCCTGTATGCGTACAAGCATCACGTGAGTCTCCTTGCCAATTGGCATTAATCAGCGCCCAATCAAGAATTCCCCATAAGCTAACGACTACAAAATAGCCTAAAAGCAGCGTGATTATTGTATTGAAAGCCGAAGAAAATAGATGTTGCCGTAACCATCCAATAACACCCACAGTGTTTGCTGGAGGGGGTAAATCGGGAAGAAATTGATGTTTAGTCATGTTTACCTCTCAACCAGAGCCATTTTTTTGTTGTAGATATTCATTAGCAAAGAAGTGATTAAACTTAGGCTTAAATATACCGCCATTGTCATCGCAATAATTTCAATAGCCTGTCCTGTTTGATTTAAGGTGGTGCCAGCAAAGACAGAGACTAAATCAGGATAACCAATTGCCATTGCCAACGATGAGTTCTTTGTTAGGTTTAGATATTGGCTAGTAAGGGGCGGAATAATGATTCGCATTGCTTGTGGAATTACAATTAAACGTAGAGTTTTATTACGGGTTAACCCTAGTGCTTCTGCGGCTTCTGTCTGCCCGTGACTCACGGCGTTAATCCCTGATCTTACAATTTCAGCAATGAAGGCGGCCGTATAAATACTCAGGGCAAGTAAAAGTGCAGCAAGTTCAGGTAATACGGTAATGCCGCCACTGAAGTTAAATCCTTTGAGGGCGGGATAATCGATAGTTATTGGTTTTCCACTAATAAAGAACGTTAATAATGGCAGTAAAATAATAACCATGAGGCTAACGAGAAACACAGGGGATTGTTTACCGGTATTTTGTTGTTTTTTCTTAGCGTAATAGCGATAACTGCTCGCTATGATTAGTGCAATCAAAAGGGAGATAAAAATTACGCCAGAGCCTTGTTCAAAAATTGGGATTGGCAGCGATAAGCCTCGAACATTAAGAAAAATGCTTTCGCCTAATTGAAGGCTTTGTTTTGGGGATGGTAAAACTTGCAATACCGCGAAGTACCAAAAGAAAATTTGTAATAATAGCGGAATATTACGAAAAATCTCGATATAGAAAGCAGCAAAACGACTGACTAGCCAATTAGGTGATAAGCGCGCAATACCGATAATAAATCCCAACATTGTGGCTAGCATAATACCTAAAACAGCAATCAATGCGGTGTTAAGAAGGCCAACAAAAAAGGTACGCCCATAGCTAAAGGTTTCATCATAATTAATCAAGGTTAGCCCAATACCAAAACCTGCTTCTTGATCAAGAAAATCAAAGCCCGTCGCAATCCCTCGTGTTTCAAGATTGGTTAAGGCGTTATTGATAATACTGTAAAAGAAAAAAAATAGAGCAATAATGGCAATAATTTGAAAGATAATGGCGCGGAAAGTGGGATTATAAAATAAATTGTTAGTACTAGATTTTGTTTGCGATTGATTAGTCTTCGTTGGAAATGCCATACAACATCCTCATATCCATTGAGATGGATAGGGGGAGCCATAACCGCTCCCTTCCTTTATATACGAACTTAAAATAAGCGGTTATTAACGGATAGGAGGTGCATATTGGATACCGCCATTGCTCCATAGTGCATTCAATCCACGTTCAATTTTAAGCGGGGATCCTAATCCAACAGTACGCTGGAAGCTTTCGTCGTAGTTACCCACTTGTTTGATGATTTGGAAACCCCAATCATCATTTAATCCTAGGCCTTTTCCTTTAGGTCCATCAACACCAATAAGACGACGAATGTTAGGATCTTTTGAGTCTTTTTTTAGTTGTTCAACATTGGCAGAAGTGACGTTAAATTCTTCAGCATTGATCATGGTAAATAGTGTCCAACGGACAATGTTGAACCATTGATCATCACCTTGACGAACGACAGGGCCGAGAGGTTCTTTTGAAATGATTTCAGGAAGAACAATGGCTGAAGTTGGATCTTTTAGATTTAAACGTAAGGCATATAAGCCTGATTGGTCGGTTGTAAGTACGTCACAACGCCCAGAATCAAAACCTTTTGATGTTTGAGGGGCTGTATCAAATACGACGGGTTTATATTTCATCCCATTGACCCGAAAATAATCAGCTAGATTGAGTTCTGTTGTCGTCCCTGATTGTACACAAACAGCGGCACCATCTAGTTGCTTTGCACTTTGTATACCCATATCTTCTTTTACCATAAACCCTTGGCCATCGTAGTAGTTCACACCAGTAAAGTTAAGGCCAAGTGAGGTGTCGCGGTGCAGTGTCCAGGTCGTATTACGTGATAAAATATCAATTTCACCTGATTGCAAGGCTGTGAAACGTTCTTTAGCTGTAAGAGGAATATATTTGACTTTGGTTTTGTCACCTAATGTCGCAGCGGCAACTGCTTGACAGAATTCAACATCAAGACCTTCCCATTGACCTTTAGCATTAGGGTTTGAAAATCCAGGTAGGCCAGCACTAACGCCACATTGGACGTAACCCTGTTTCTTGACTTTATCGAGTGTGTTGTCAGCAGCATTGACATTTACTGCAAATAGCGTAGCTGATGCAGCAAGTGCCGCCAATACGCCGGTTATTTTATTAGCCATTAGTAAGTACCTTCCTTGTCTGGTCAATAGTTAAAGCAACATGTCGTAAGTAACTTAATTATCGATAAGTTATTAACAAAACACTAACAATTACAAGTATAGGAAAATATGTACAAAGGGCTAGTTTTGTGGGTAATTGGTTGGAAATAAAAACGATAAAGCCCAGCATAAGGCTGGGCTTTATTGCTAATTAATGTGGTTGATTATGCAGAAGCCAGTTTTTTCTCTAGCGCTTCAGCATCGACTTTTTTAGTAATAACTGACAATACAACGGCGACAGCAATCATGGCTGAACACACAGTGTAAGCCAATGTATATGTCCCTGTAGTATCGACAGCAAATGCTGCAACAACAGGACCGATAAAGCCACTCACACCCCATGCCGTGTAAAGTACACCATAGTTAGCACCGTAGTTTTTCAGGCCATAGAAATCAGCAATAATCGACGGGAATACAGCCAGTAATGTGCCGTAACCAACACCAGCGATTGCCGCACCAATGATCAGTGTAAATTCAGAGTCAAATGTAGCGAACATCACCATATTGATACCCTGCATAACAAAAGCGATCATCAGTGTTTTAACTCCACCAATTTTGTCTGACAAGATACCAGCAGCGACACGGCCACCTGAGTTAAAGATAGCAAGGATCACAACTAGATAAGCGGCGTCTGTGATGTTAGCTTGTGTCGCAGCAATAGACGTAATATTACCAATAATCATCAAACCAGCAGCAGAAGCAAAAGCATACATTACCCATAGAGAATAAAATTGTGGTGTTTTTAACATGCCGCGCCAATTAATATCAACAGGCTTTGCTGATTTTGCTTTATAACCCGCAGGGACTTCGGGTACATAATCGGCTGGTGGATTATTGATGGTAAATGCAAGTGGCACTGCAATAACTAATACCGCGATACCTAGAACAAGAAAGCTAGTGTTGATGCCATACTCTGCAATAAGTGCAGACGTTAGTGGCGCTAGATAAACGGCTGCTAGTCCAAAACCGGCTGCAATAAGACCATTAACTAAGCCTTTTTTTGATGGATGGAACCACTTCATTGCTGATGGGCTTAAACAAGCGTAACCAAAACCAATACCACTGCCTGTCATCACACCAAACGTGAGTACTAGCATCATTGGAGTCGTTGCAAAACTAGATATGATCATGCCTAAACCGACCATAATGGTACCAAGAATTAAAACCCGGCGAGGGCCCATGCGATCTTGAAGGATTCCAGCAATTAACAATGATAAAGCAAATGTAATAATTGCGATGGTATAAGGTAGTGATGCGTCTGCATTCGACCAGCCTAAATCAACCACCAATGCTTTTTTAAATACACTCCAAGCATAAAGGATACCCATACATAAGTTGATACAAAAGCCTGCTACCAAGATTTGCATAGCGCGATCAAATTTTTTCATTAGAGAACTCAATTAATTGATTCTTAACGTTATTAAAGAAAGAGATAAATAACGATAAGTGAATGATTTAGTGTAATGACTAAAGTCAAACTTTAGAAAGAGCGCGGAGTGTAACAACATAAAAAAAATATGACATCGCTTAGACATTCCTTGTTACAAAACAGCAATAGGGAATGATAAAAGTAGTGAGGTAAGCAGGGGGGATCGAGTAAAAACAAAAAAAGAGAAGATATACTATATCTTCTCTTTTTTATAATAGTAGCGAATGCTATTTAGTGACCAAGGAAACTAATGTAGCCTTGAAGAACAATAAGGTTAGTGATATCAATAAAGAACGCACCAACAATCGGTACTACCATAAAGGCTTGTGGCGATGGACCATTACGCGAAACTAATGAGCCCATGTTCATTACGGCTGTAGGGGTTGCGCCCATACCAAAACCACAGTGGCCACCAGCAATCACTGCCGCATCATAGTTACTGCCCATTACGCGGAAAGTAACAAAATAGGTAAATAAGCCAAGCACTACCGTTTGGACTGCCAGAATAATCAACATTGGCATTGCCAAGTCCATCAGTTCCCATAAATGTAAGCTCATCAGTGCCATTGCTAAGAAGAGTGACAGTGATATGGTACCAAGGGCATCGACAGTTTCTTTATTGATTTTATAGCATTTAGTACCTTCACATAGATTGGTAATAAATACACCGATAAATAATGCATACACAAATTCAGGAATACGTAGTGCGCTAATTCCAAAACCATCAATGAAGTCTTTAAAGTGTGAAGCACCTGCGACACAAACCAATAAAATGAACAATACTTCGATAGTATTTTTAGAGGTGATACGGTCCTCTTCACGATCACTATAGGTAATTAGATCTGGGTGCTCAATGTGATGATTACCACTTTCACCAAAATCAGATTTTAATTTATGCTTATTGATTAAGCGTTGTGCAATCGGACCACCAATAATACCACCCATGATCAAACCGAATGTTGCAGCTGCCATTGATAGTTCTAACGTGTTTAAACCATAATCAGTTGCAAACGTTTGAGACCAAGCTGCACCAGTACCATGGCCACCAGAAAGGGTGATTGATCCCACAATTAGACCAAGTAATGGATCGAGGCCTAAAGCTTTACTCATGCCTACGCCAACAGCATCTTGAATGATAATAAAGATTGTTGCTATACCTAAGAAAAGGAATACTCGAGACCCCCCCTTCATTAGTAGTTTATAACTAGCAGCTAGGCCAACAGTTGCAAAGAACATTTGCATTAGCGTGTCTTGCATACTCAATTTAAAACTAATGTCATAACCCTGAAAATGGAAAAAGGTAATGATAAAGGCAATGACAAGTCCGCCAACGATTGGCTCTGGAATATTATACTGTCTTAAAATCTTGACTTTCGTATTTATAAAGTAGCCAAGAAAAAGCACGATTATTGCAATAAGCAAAGATTCGAGCTCATTAATATGAATTGATGTTGTCATTTAAAATCTTCTTTTTTACTTCTTTGATGCTAATTTTAACTCCAAAAAGACATTCTTACCATATTGCTATTGTTATGACGCTGTGCTAGATGGCGTCTATTTTGAGTACTTAAGTATTTATATATTATTGAGTAGTCGTTTTTTTATATGGTTTATTGTTAATTTTTGGCGCTTTTTTGTTAAGAAATGGTTCTCGTTGTGTTTTGTTATTTATCGTATCTCTAATTGCATTTTAGAAGGCATTTATTTGCTTTATTGGTATGGTTAATTTTTCAGAATCAACGCGTTATATTTTAATACCATTATGTTTTAGCTATAGGGTATAGCATACTTTTTATTTAATGGCTGTAATACAAAGGTTAAATTGAAAATTTAGTTGTTGGTAATGTGATTAAAAAAAAACATCTAATTCTTATAATTTGAGAAACAGCGATAGTTGATTAAAGTTCTATGATTTGATCATGGAAAAAAATGTATAAAAAAAGGCAAAAAACTTATGAAACATCGTTCAAAATACTAAATAGAGGCCTTTTTAAGCTTTATCTGCCGTTAAATGTGATTAATTACATTCATTATTAATGAATATTTTTCTGATTTATAGGTAACGTTTGAATTAAATTATTCATCGTATAACTCGTTGCTTATAAAGTTTTATCTCACAGTATGAGAATAATAATTATGCATGATTTTTATGCGTAAGCTTGTGGCTGGACGGTGAAAGATAAAACAGCGAGTAATATGAGACGATGGCACATAAATGGTAACGATGACAGTGTATCGCTACCATTATATTGCAGTGATGAGAGATGAAAAATATACTTTTGGGTTAGCTTTAAGTAGAAAGCTACTCAGCGCTGTATTTTTTTAACTTTAGGTCTTTTTTTAGTTGTTGAATGTATGCAATGCGAGCCGGATCCGCTGGACGTGCATCATTTTGACGCTCTTGCTGAGCTTGTGCCTCACTTGGAAGCACACAACGTCCGCGAATACGTTGGTGATATTGTTTGGTTTCTTGTTCTGCACGTAATGTGGCATGTTCTTGTTCTTTTGCCATTGCTTCACGTGCTTTGCTCTGATCAGTAGCATCAACTACAACATAAGCATTACGCTTTTGTATTCTATTTGGCTGTTGACCAAATTGTTCCCGTTGCTTAATAAAGTTATCTAAGTGATCACTAAAACTCATTGTGACGTCCTACGAAGTAATCAAAAAAGAATCCACTTATGATTAACAATAAAATGGCGTATATCCTTAATAATAAGCTACAACGTTGAATAAGAGAACCTCTTATATAATGTTCTCTGATATTTGTCGTTGTTGAGGTAAATATTGACGATTAAAATCATCGCGAGTAAGGGGTTTATTGAAATAGAATCCTTGAAATTCTTCAACTCCAAGTGCTTCAAGCGCGATGACTTGTTGTCTGTTTTCTACTCCTTCTGCGACAATGGTTAGGCCAAGGTTGTGGGCAAGGTCGATAATCGCTTCAATGATGGTAATACTATCTTTATTATGAGGTAGCGCTTTAACGAATTCACGGTCTATTTTTAATATATTAATCGGAAATCGGCTAAGATAAGCGAGCGATGAATACCCTGTACCAAAATCATCAATTGCAATTTTAACTCCCAGTGTTTTGAGTGAAATCAATTTTTGATAAGCTAACTCAATGTCTGTCATTAACACACTCTCTGTGATTTCAAGTTCTAAGTATGCAGGATCACAACCAGCTTTTTTTATCGCTTGTTTTAAAATAGCGGTTAAATTGGATTCAAGTAATTGCTGGGCTGAGATATTGATTGCCATACTTATATTTAGCCCTTGTTGTTGCCATTGCTTTAGTTGGTGGCAAGCCTTTTCAATAAGAAATATACCCGCTTCAAGAATTAAGCCAGATGACTCTAGTAATGGAATAATATCAATAGGGGCTTGGTAATCACCGTGCTTGTCTCGCCACCGGAGCAATGCCTCTACACCAGTAAGAGTGTGTGTATTCGCTAATACTTTTGGTTGATAGTAAAACTCATAACGATCAGTGTTAATAGATTTACGTAATTCAGACTCTAACTCTAGTTTATGCGTCGTTTCTGTTTCCATTTTTGGATTAAAATAACAATACTGATTTTTAGACTGATCTTTAGAGTAACTGAGCGCAATATTTGCGTTTTTAATTATTTTTTCAGCCGTTATTGAAGCACCTTTTTGAAGTGAAATACCTATACTGGCAGAGATGGAGATCAGCTTACCATCGTAACTAATTGGAGCATGGATATTGTTGAGTAATCGGTTGGCTAAGTGATCAATATTTTTCTGTTGTTGAACGGATTGAATAATAACACCAAATTGATTGTTATTTAATCGTGATAAAAGGTTAACCTCCCTCAGGTTTGAACGAATACGTTTAGAAATAATGACTAAGATTTTTTCTTTCTTTTCATTATCTAAAGAGTCATGTGATTTTTTAAATAAATCAACTTCAATAATTAAAATAGATATTTTTGATTTATTTATTTTTGACAGCACTAATGAATCATTAATTTTATTAATAAACATATTCCTATTAGGAAGAGATGTTAATTGATCATAATGAGCAAGATGATCTAAACGATGTTCATAGTTGATACGTTCTGTAATATCTTTACTGGTTGATATATAATTACTAATTCGACCATTATCATCACGAATAGGGGAGATAGTATTATCAAGGTACTGAATGTTGTTATCGCTGTTTTTTTGCGAAATGATACGTTGAATCGTTTTTCCTTGATTAAGTTTTGATTGAATGTCATCTATTTTATCTTTGTCATTCGTATATCTCTTAAAGATCGTTTTACTATTGAGACCAATAATATTGGTGTAATTTTCACCGGCACTTTTTTTATATGAGGTATTCACATATTCAATAAAGCCAAATTTATCCGTGATAATGACCGCTTCTTCACTTTGTTCGACAGCTCTCGATAACCCTTTTAGTTTCTGTTCTCGCTTAACCCATGATGTTACGTCGATTATATGCAACATGATATTATCATGGCCATTATTATTGATCTTAGTAGCAATGATTTCGATATGTTTTAGTTGACGTTGATTAATTTTTAATTGCATTTTTTGCTGTTGATTATATTCGATGGTATCAATTTTCTTGAATAATGCCACCATGTCACTTTTTGTATCAATTGAAGTAATATGAGAAATTAAATTTTTATTGTCGATATTATTTGGTAAATCTAGAATTGCTAGTGCTGCAGAGTTAATAACTGTTATCTTTTTGTACTCATCTATTATGATGATTCCTGAATCTGTATTTTCAACAAGAGAGCGATAACGAAGACTATCTGTTGTATTAATATCGTTCAATTTCTTTATTTCATTTTTTTGTTGGTTGAAATTATAAAGAAAAAATAATAGACCGATAATCGTTATTAGAATAATGAGGTAGGTGATATAAACATTCAAAGATTGCTGCTGAAAGCTAAAAATAGAATTATTATTAGTTAACTCTATTTTTGAAACTAATGTCCATGGTGATAAATTACCAAATTTAAAGTCTAGTGTTGATTTTAATGAGGTGGGAATGAATATCGGAGAATATGTGTAAAGAGTGTTGTTTTTAAATAATTGCTGATGATTATAGTTTTCTATTTTTTTCCATAATGCATAATTTGATTTTTTGAAATCTTGTTCATTATTAATAAACGATACACTATTATTAGCTATCTTTTTTTGCTTAATATTAATTAATGTTTGTCCTTGGTTATCGATAATCCATGTTTGTAAGGGCAATGAATCATTTTTTTTGGATACAGTCAGAAGATGGGTAAGGCTTTGTTGCTCTATCTTTATAACCCATTGGTGATTTTGTACCTTAACATGTTGATAATAGACAACAGTTCTGTTGGGTTGGTCCGTAATATTAATATAAGTTTTATTTGGTAATAATGAAAAAGCATGATCGATATTATTTAATTCTACAGTAGAGCTAATAGGCTTATTGTTTATGGTTATCGTCTCTCCCTTTGTGGTTGCCTGAACTTGTAATCGATAGCTATTTTTGTAATCAATAAGGCTGATACTGTGCAATGTAGTATCACTTGCAAGTATTTTATCGATGAATGTGATGAAATCATCACGTTGCGGGAGTGTTAATGCTTGCTGCCAAGATTGCTGCTTCAAATAAGTATTGATTTGGTCGAAATAAGTAACCGTATGGGTAATCTGCTGAGTAATAAGTTGCTGTTGTTGAAATTGTTGTTGGCGTTGAACCGCTTTTACTATATTGACTGTTCCATCATTATTTTGATTGTTGTCAGTGACCGTGCTTACTGTCGCTAAAGTAAGTAATAACAAAATGAAAAGTAAACTGGCACTAAGTGTTTTTTGCATAATATCCTTCTAACGTGGTGTTAGATTTATAACTGAATACGTCAACTATATGCTATTAGATACATAATGTTAAGATTATAAACATAAAAATGTGACTCATATGTAATCGATTGGTTATTATTCGTGGTGATTTCAACGTAAAAAGCCTTGAGAATAAACTCAAGGCTTTAAAGTTGTAACTATATAATTTAAGTCTTAATTTGTTGTCGTTACTGCTTCTAGTATGGTTTTTTGTTCAGCGGCTAACTGACTTTCATAACGATTATATTTCCACCATGCGTAGCCAAGGAAGATGACAATACCGCCGACGTTATAGAAAATAATCGTCATGATATCAGCGCCTGTTGGGAAAGTAGAAGCCAAGAAACCGATACTAAAGATACCAATTAAAATTGAGACCATCACGATACCTGTTGTGCGTGAGCCCATTTTAAAGTCACGAGGTAGGTGATCCAGTTTTAGGCGTAAATTTAAGTAAGCAATCATAATGAACAGTGGTGGTAGCATAGAGGCTGCCGCTGTCATGTTGATAACTGTACTCATTAGTTCTTGTACAGAATCAGAACCTAGCATTGGTACTATAAGCAATGGAATCACAATAAAGAATTGCGCCCATGCTGCGCGAGCAGGTACACCATTTTTGTTTAGTTTAACTGTCTTCTCACCAAAGATTCCAGCTGGAATTTCAGAGAAAAAGATCTTAACTGGTGTTGCTGTCCACATCAGTAATGAACCAAGCATTGCTGTAAATGAAACCACGCCAACGAAGCGGTTCATCATAATTTCAGGTAAGCCGTAATGACGAGCTAGACCTTCAAATACTTGTACTGAGCCACCAGTAAATTTCAGTGCTTCACGTTCTACAAAGACGTTAATTAGTACCGATGAAACACAGTACAGACCACCGATAAAGATACCTGCAAAAATAATCACTTTTACAAACGCTTTGTGACCACCTTTAATATCGTTAACATAAACGGAGACGGATTCAGCGCCACCTGCTGCCATAAATATCCATGCCGTTACACCAAAGAAAGCCCAGTTAACTTGAGGTGTTAATGCTTCAACGGTAATAGGATCTGCTGGTTGAATCCCTCCCATTACAGCAGCACCTGCCAATATAATGTATGACAATGTAAGCACTAGCATAAATGAAGAGGTGACCGATGTTATTGGTCCTAACATTTTTGCGCCATTGGTTGACACATATGTAGCAAGGGCAAATAACCCAATACTGAGTAAGGTTGTTGTAGTTGGCGTAAATATGTATTCATAGCCAAGGAAAGCATAAGAGGCATAGGCAATAACGCGTGGCAGCAATGAAGTAAAGAAGAATAGATTAACAAACCAATATGTATAGGCTGCGAGGAAAGCCCAGCGTCCACCAAGAGAGCTTTTTACCCATGCATAAACACCCGCTTCAGAGTTTTTATTAAGCGAAACAAATTCAGCGATAATTAAACAAAAAGGAATAAAGTAAAGCAAGGTAGCAATAAAGAACATAGGGGTAGATGATAAGCCAATTTCGATATTGTTATTAATGACATTATTGAAACTGTATACCGCAGCAAAGGTCATCGATAGTAGACCAAATTTCCCTATGGTATTACGTTTGGATTCAGACATGAGAATCTCCGATGGATCACGTTTAGTATTGTAGGATGTCTATGTATTAAGCCACTTGGCTAAATCATAGGTTATTGTTTTTATTTTCTTGTTTATGCTTTTTTCTTGTGTATATAACCGCCAGCTAAGATTGGCTGACGGTTGGGTCGAGTTATTTATTAAGGAAGTAGCCGTCTTCAATGGTGACACGTAAAACGACTTTCTCAAGGTTGTCAGCGGCACTGAAACGGTGAGCTTGGTGGTTTTCAAAAATGACCATTTGGCCTGCTTCTATGCGGTGGGTTTGGCCTGTACCAGCTAAGTACTCACGATCGGTTTCATCGCTGTATGGATGAATTTGCGTTAGTGTGTTTTTATCTGCACATTCAATGGTTTCACTGCCTGCAAGGTAGTAATGCACATCAAAATAACGACGATGACCGACAAAGTGCTCATTTGTAACTGAAGGGCCATGTTGAAGTCGATAAGCCAGCGAATCTCCCACAGAATGGAAAACATTTGGCTGAATATTAGGGATGTTTTCAATAGCCTCTACACAACGATTCCATTTACGACCATCGCGATATAGGCTTTTGAACTGATCTAGTGATGCTAAAGTAATCATTATTTATCTCCACCGATACGTGTTGTAGTAAATGTTTGACTTGCTAAGTAACGACTATCGCAATCTGCTTTACTAAATGGCACTAAGCTGACTTGGTAACTAAAATCATTAAAGTAAACACGATATGAATCAAGTACTTCTGAACCCCATGAGTTAGAGCCTAAGCCCATAACTTGATGATCAAGATTGACCGTAATGTAACCACTTGGCTCAAGTTCATTAATGTGTTGTGCTTGATGGATATGTTGATTGGTGTAATGCCATGCGCTGAAATTAATTTCTTGCTCAGGTTTAACCAATAAACCTACGCCATGACGGTTCGTTAAGCTCGCCCAACGCACATGTTGACGGTTGCCATTATTTTGTGGGAATGGGTAGTTCTCAAACATATTGCTAACGGTAGTGCTGTAGATATCAATAATGTTGCTTTGACGGCTATCTTGGTAACTTTCTTCAGGACCACGGCCGTAATATTCAACCTGATCAAACTGATTATTGATGCCTAAATCTAATCCGATAGTAGGAATAACATGAGGATAATCACCGTATTTATTGCCGCTTAGTGTCATGTTAACTTGACCTTGAGGGCAAATTTCATAGCGGTATTGGCAACGCATACCAAAATCTAATACTGGCGGTGCAACAATGCTGGTAGTGGTAACAATGACCTTACCTGCAACGTGCTCTACATTAATGCTACGAAAGTGCTCTTGCATAATCTGTAGATGCGCGGGGTGCCATAAACCTTCATATTCTTGTTTATGGTTATCAATCATTGGCTTAAAGAAACTCATAGCAGGAGATGACGCAATCAGTTCATTGTTTTGACGTCGCCATGATGTAAGCTTGCCATCGACTTTAGAAAAGTACAGGGTAAAGTCATAACCGCTAATTTCCCAATCAAGGCGATTCTCAATTACTGTTAGTGGCATGGCATTGCTATTTTCAAATATTTCAGCATGAGCAGTGTTGGGTTTAGCTTGATATTGGAAAATACCAAGTTCGTGATTTGCTTCGCTATATGCTGTACGTGATTTTTTACGCATCGACACGTTCACAAACGTTTCACGCTGATCTAGAACCGGCAGTGTCAATTCAATATCGCGTGATTCACCTGCAGCAAGAGCCATAACTGTGATTTGGTTAAAGGCTAAAGTGTCACCTTCAGCGCGTACTGCAATATCAAATACCACGTCATCTAAGGTAGAGAACCAATATTTGTTAGTAATTGTAATGATGCCTTTCACATGATCTTTAACAGCAATTTTAACTGGGCAAATAACTTGTTTGTACTCACGTAGACCAGGGCCTGGAGTTTGATCTGGGTAGACTAAGCCATCCATGCAGAAGTTATAGTTATTTGGATAATCGCTGTAATCACCACCATATTTATATACATCACGGCCATTTTCATCTTGCTCATAAATACCGTGATCACACCATTCCCAAACAAAGTGGCCTTGAATATGTTCATGTTTGTAGAACACATTTTGGTATTCAGTTAATCCACCAGGTCCATTGCCCATTGCGTGAGCATATTCACAAATAATGCGTGGCTTAGCATGTGGAAACTCACCAAACTCATTCATCATTTGAGCTCGAGAGTACATTGTACTAATAATATCAACTACTTCAGCATCACGATCTTCTTCGTAATGCACTAGACGGGTATCATCAATCGCTTTGGTTGCTGCGTACATGGAACGAATATTACAGCCATAACCTGATTCGTTACCCAATGACCATATAATGATAGAAGGGTGGTTTTTTTGTGCGTGAATATGACGTTCAATACGCTCAACGAATACTTGTTCCCATGCTGGATCATCAGTGATCATGCTTAAGTTACCAACATTCGCAAAGCCGTGAGTTTCAACGTCCGTCTCAGCCATCACAAATAAACCGTATTGATCGCACAGTTCGTAAAAACGTGGATCATTAGGATAGTGCGCAGTACGTACTGAGTTAATATTGTGCTGCTTCATAAGCACGATGTCTTTTTCAACTCGATCCATACCAACAGCGCGGCTGTTAAGGTGATCGTTATCGTGACGGTTAACCCCGTGGAGCATTACGTATTGACCGTTTATTTCAAACAGACCATTACGCACTTTAATATCGCGGAAGCCAACACGTTGTGGAATCACTTCAATTATGATGCCATCAGCATCTCTTAGTGTTAGAAATAAGTGGTATAAATGCGGGTTTTCAGCCGTCCAATAGGTTGGATTTGCCATTTTGATTGCAAAATCAGTATGTGTCATACTAGCAATTGTTAAATTGGAAACGTTTCCATTGGCGACCTGATGTTGACCATCGTAAAGGGCATAATCAAGGCTATAACCATTAACAACATGGCCACTAACGTTTTCTAGATCAACTTTACAGCTTAAGGTTGCTGCTTGATAATCGTCCTCAAAATCAGTACGTACAGTAAAATCGCGCACGTGGATAGGCTCTTTACCGACTAAGTAAACATCACGGAAAATGCCCGCCATCCACCACATATCTTGATCTTCGATATAGGTTGAATCAGCCCATTGCATCACGCGTACAGAAAGTAAGTTCTTGCCTGTATTAACAAAAGCAGAAATATCAAATTCAGCAGTTAAACGGCTGCCTTTGCTAAAGCCAACATATTGGCCATTAACATAAACTTCAAAATAGGTTTCAACACCGTCAAACTTAATGATGGTTTGTTTTTCATTCCAGTTGTCGCCCAAGAAGAAAGTACGCTGGTATGCACCAGTTGGGTTATTTGATGGTACAAAAGGAACATCAATCGGGAAGGGGAAGCCTTCGTCAGTATATTGTAAGTTACCGTGACCTTCCATTTGCCACATGTTTGGCACTTGAATGCTGGTCCAGTCAGTCATTTCTTGATGATAGAATTCTTCAGGAACAAGCAATGGGTTAGTGAAGAAATTGAATGTCCACTGGCCACTTAGCAACATGAAATGCTGACTTAAATCACGCTGAAAGCGTTGTGCTTTATTTAATGCGTTGTAAGAGAAAAAGTATGCACGAGGTGCCAGTCTATTTTCGCTAAGTAAGTTAATGTTTTCCCAGTTATTCACGATGCCTCCAAGACATGTTTTAATTATCTGGAGTCATTATTAAGTAAAGTTTTACTAAAAAAAATAGGTAAAACTTTGTTGTATTAACTTGATCACATTCTGTTTTGAGCTTTGTGAGATCGACAACAAAAAAACAACCACTAGTGTTTATTTGAGTGATCTTGCTCTTATTTTATACAGTTTATGAATTAAAATACAAAAAAAACGACAAGTGAATTGTCGTTTTTTATTTATTATCAGTTGGTTATCTTATTTCTTTGTTGTTTCTCGTAAAATAAGTTGGCTTGGAACAAATACTCGTAATGGAATGACTCGACCATCGCGGCTGCGTTCTAATAATAAATTAACCCCTTGAGAGCCCATCAGTTCTGAATGAATTCTAAAGGTTGATAGCGGTGGATAAGTAAACTTTGCGGTTGGAATGTCGTTAACACTGATTAAGCTGATATCATTAGGAATATTGAGCCCGCTTTCATGTATTGCCCGCAATACACCAATCGCAATTGAATCTGATGCAACAAATAAAGCACTAGGGTGATTGGTGGCTAGCATTTTTTTCGCTAATGAATATCCTGACTGGCTACTAAAATCACCTCGATAAATATCATTATCAGATACTACACCTTTGAATTTTCCATATTCAGTAAATATTAATTCACGAATATCATATTTATCAGGATTATCTTGACCGCCAATAAATCCAATTCGTTGGTAGCCTTGTTGGGTGAAATGGTTAATAACTTCTTTACTTATTCGCTCTAAATCAATATCAATACAATCAATATCAAGTTGGTGATCGGTGTAATCAATATAAACCGTATTACTTGATAGGGCGCGTGCTGCGGCAAGGTTATCTTCACTTACTTGCCCTATCAGCAAAATGCCATCTACGGCTTTTGGGGCTGCGGCAATATTGCATTCATAGATATTAGTCAGTTTAATACCCAATTTATCACATTGAGTATCAATCCCATGTCGAATCGCAAGGTAATAAGGATCATCAACTTCAATATCTTGCTTGTAGTTATACAACGCGAGGAAATGTAGGGTATGTTTTTTGGCTATTTTTCTTGATTGGCTGGTGGTGTATTCCAGTTGCTCTGCAATCTCAAATATTTTGCGCTTAGTCTCATCTTTTACACTAAGCGTGGGATCATCGTTTAATACACGAGAGACCGTTGCTAACGAGACACCAGCTTTGGTTGCTATTTCTTTTAATGTTGCCATTTGTCCTCCGGCAATCCCTGCAACCTAAATCATGTTTGCTGTGCGTTTAAGGGACATGTGGTTATATTTTATAGAATTATACTATTTATTTTTAGTAAAAAACGCGAATTATTTAGTATCTACGAGTGTATATTTTACTATCGAGATAAGAACCAATAGGCCATAAGCTAAAATTATTGGGTAATATAGCGTAGATAAGCAATAACGATAATCTTATCTTGTGATAATAAACACGAATTACACTTTTGATGGAAACGTTTACACAATGTGCCATTGATCACGGAAGTAAACCTGAAATCGCTTTAGACTTTTTAGCATTACAGAATCACAAGAGCTGAATTACTATGTCTGAATGTTTTGATCCGATTGACCATCCTCATCGTCGTTATAATCCGTTAACAGGGCAATGGGTGTTAGTTTCACCACATAGAGCTAAACGCCCATGGCAAGGTGCTGATGAACAGCCACAACCGGAATCAAATATTGCTTATGATGGTTCTTGTTTTTTATGCCCCACTAATACTCGTGTGTCAGGTGATAAAAACCCTGATTACACTGGTACTTATGTTTTTAGTAATGATCATGCAGCCTTAACTTCTGATACGCCAAGTGCACCTGAAAACAGTAATCCATTGTTTCGTTGCCAAAGTGCCCGTGGTTTAAGCCGTGTTATTTGTTTTTCACCTAATCACAGTAAAACGCTGCCGCAATTATCAGTTAGTGCGATTCGTAAAGTGGTTGATACGTGGAATGAGCAAATTGAAGAGTTAGGCAAAGATTACGTTTGGGTGCAAGCATTTGAAAATAAAGGCTCGGTAATGGGTTGCTCACAACCACACCCGCATGGCCAAATTTGGGCGAATAGTTTTTTACCCAATGAAATTAGCCGTAAAGATGCTTTATTGCGTGAATATTATGCACAACATGGTACTAACTTATTAGTTGATTACGTTAATAGTGAGCTAGAAGATGGATCTCGTACTGTGGTTGAAACAGAGCATTGGTTAGCGGTGGTGCCTTATTGGGCGGCATGGCCATTTGAAACTATGTTATTACCCAAAACCCATATTCGTCGAATGGATGAGCTAACTCAAGCCCAGCGTGATGACTTGGCGCTAGCGATTAAAAAATTAACCAGCCGTTACGATAATCTTTTTAAATGTTCATTCCCTTATTCAATGGGGTGGCATTACGCTCCTTTTTTTGAATCTGATGCTAATTTTAGTGATATCTCAACCGATCATTGGCAGCTACATGCGCTGTTTTATCCGCCATTATTGCGCTCTGCAACAGTGAAAAAATTCATGGTGGGTTATGAAATGCTGGCTGAAAGTCAACGTGATTTAACCGCAGAACAAGCGGCTGAAAAATTACGTGCAGTGAGTGATGTGCACTATTTAGATTAAGTGCTAAATGGCACGAATAAAAATATGTTTCTTGATAATCTTTGGTAATAGTAGGTAAAAATAATGACAACGAATCGTACTCAACACCTCATTGATAATGTATCAGCTGTTTTCTCATCAGTATTAGGCTATGTCGCCAGTCATATTATTCAAGCGCCTGGACGTGTAAACCTTATTGGTGAGCATACCGATTATAATGATGGTTTTGTGCTTCCTTGCGCGATTGATTATCAAGCTATCGTGGCTGCTGCACGTCGTGACGATAATATCGTGCGTGTGGTGGCGGTTGATTACAATAATGAAATGAGCGAGTTTGATATTAGTCAGCCGTTAGAATTTGACCAGCAGTGCATGTGGGTAAACTATGTTCGTGGTGTGATTAAATGCCTGCTTGAGCGTGGTTATGTACTTGGTGGTGCAGATATTGTTATTAGTGGTAATGTTCCACAAGGCGCTGGTTTAAGCTCTTCTGCTGCACTTGAAGTCGTGATTGGCCAAACATTTAAAGCGTTATTTGATCTTACTATCAGCCAGCAAGAAATTGCACTGAATGGCCAGCAAGCAGAAAACCAGTTTGTTGGTTGTAATTGCGGCATTATGGATCAATTAATTTCGGCTGAAGGTGAGCAAAATCACGCACTATTAATTGATTGTCGTTCGCTAGAGACAACCGCTGTTGCTATGCCTGAAGATATGGCGGTGGTAATCATTAATTCAAATAAGAAACGTGGTTTAGTCGATAGTGAGTACAACACGCGTCGTGCACAGTGTGAACAAGCTGCTGCTTTCTTTGGTGTACCAGCTTTGCGTGATGTGACATTAGCGACGTTTATCGCTCGTGAAACAGAACTTGATCCTATGGTTGCTAAACGTGCTCGACATGTGATTACTGAAAACATGCGAACGGAACAAGCCGCTATTGCGTTAAGTAATGGCAATATGGCGTTATTGGCTGAGCTAATGGCAGAGTCACATGCATCAATGCGTGATGATTTTGAGATTACTGTGTCTGAGATTGATACGCTGGTTGATATGGTGAAAGGTGTTATTGGCGATCAAGGTGGCGTACGTATGACCGGTGGTGGTTTTGGTGGTTGTATTGTGGCACTGGTACCGCCAACATTTGTTGATGCTATTACCGCTGAAGTGAATGCAAAATATCAAATAGCAACAGGCTTACAAGCAACTATTTATGTGTGTAAAGCTATGGCAGGCGCTGGGGTTATCAGTGAACAAAACTTAGCAATAGCATAATTTAAGGCGATTGAATATGTTAACTCATTTACCTCAACATGCTATTACCTTACACCAATCCATGACGGTTGATATGGCAACTGATGGTTTACCTGCAAAACTGATCACCCTTGTTAATCAACGTGGTATGTCTGTCACGCTAATGGATATTGGTGCCACATGGCTTAGCTGTTGTGTGCCAGTAACGGTTAATCAACAACCAGAGTTTAGAGAAGTTTTACTTGGAGTAAGTACCCTTACTGATTTTTATCAGCAACAAGCGTATTTAGGTGCAACGGTTGGGCGTTATGCCAACCGTATTGCGGCAGGGAAATTTAGCCTAGATGGCGAGACTTACCAACTTTCAATTAACCAAAATGGTAATTGTTTGCATGGTGGCGAGAATGGCTTTAATCATCGTCGTTGGCAAATGCAGCAAGTGAATGCTACTGAAGTGCAATTTAGTTTACTCTCTGTTGATGGTGATATGGGCTTTCCTGGTAATTTACAGGTCATTGTTACTTATACTCTGACTGAAAATAACGAGTTAAGTATTCGATATAGTGCAGAAACCGATAAGCCAACAGTGGTTAACCTTACCAATCATGGCTATTTTAATCTGCTAGGGGCTGATAAGAGCAATGATTGTTTATCGCATCAATTAGCGATCAATGCTGATCATTATTTACCTACTGATCAAAGTGGAATTCCGTTGGGTGGGTTTAATGCTGTTGAAGCCACAAGCTTTGATTTTCGCGAGCTTAAAACAATTAATCAAGATTGGCTAACTGATGATGATCAACGGCAAGCCAAAGGGTATGATCATGCGTTTATATTACGCCCTGATGTGCGTCGTGCCACCACTGCTTGTGCAACAGTCATTGCTGCTGATCATTCATTAACGATGGATGTATTAACCACTAAACCTGCAATGCAATTGTACACAGGCAATTTTTTGGCTGGATGCCCTAATCGAGTCGGAGGAGAGTATGTTGATTACAGTGGTTTTGCGTTAGAAACCCAATTTTTGCCAGATTCACCCAATCATCCAGAATGGCATGATAATGATTCGATACTACGCCCAAATACGCAGTATCATCATCTTACTTGTTATCGGTTTCGATAGTCATTAAGTTATTATCAATAACGCTCACAGTGTAAAAACTATATTTAGTTAATACTGTGGGCGTCTTTATTGGTGGTTATTTATTATAAAACGCATTAAGTTGTTGGATAATTTCATTTTTACCATCAACGTTGTGTAATTTCTTTACACTGCCATCGGGAATTTCAAAAATATGCTTAATCGCCTCAGCGCTTGCATTGGAAATACCATTAGTTCGGTATTCTAAGCGTTGATGAATTAACTTATCTGATGTGGTTACATAAATCAGATCAATATTATCAACATGCTGGCGAATGTAATCGCGGTGTTTTTTCTTATACGCCCCTTGAGTGATCACCAGACGTGGATAAATAGCGCGATAGTAGTGAATTTTATCAACAATACGGCTAAAAAATTGGTCACGCATTTCTTCTGTAAAAGGCTGCTTCGCTGCAATAACCTGACGCATTTCATCAGTAAGATCATCATCTGCATGGTAAACAAACCATTCATGATGAGCGCCAATAACGTCGCCGACAAATGATTTTCCTGCACCTGATAAGCCAAACAAAAACAACACTGATGGGGCAGAAGTTAGTTGGAGGCGATGGCTCATTAAATGCTCACTGTAGATGACAATTAGGTGATGGCAATTGCATTTAACATACAATTACACGTTAAGGGCGTTAATGTGCCAAATTATTGCTGCAGTTAAAAGTTTAAAATTACAAAAAATACTGCTAGAGAATAAAAAATAGACATTAGGTGCGGTTTACATTCATAAATGACTACTGACGATGGATTTCATGGTAAAACAGAAGTCGAAAAATCAGATAGGGATAGGAAAACAATGCAAACCATATTGATAATAATTAATGATGCTCCTTATGGATCTGAGCGTCCGTTTAATGCACTGCGATTGGCCATAAAACTAAATGAACAAGATGCTGAGCCTGTTGCTGTGAAAATTTTTTTAATGTCTGATGCTGTCACCTGCGCACTAGCAAAACAAGCTCCAACGGAAGGGTATGATATTCAACAAATGGTTGAGATTGTTCTGGCTCAAGGTGGTGAAGTTAAATTGTGTAAAACATGCTGCGCTGCACGCGGGTTAACAGCATTACCGCTAATTGAAGATACTGTAATTGCAACATTGGATGATTTAGCTGAATGGACGCTTGCCGCTGATAAAGTGATTACGTTCTAAAGTAGTGCTAATAGATAATAACCACATAGGTGACAGTGTCACTTATGTGGTTGTCTAGCGTGTATATAGAAATTCAGTCAAATGAAAATTATTGAGGATCCATTACAGATAAACGCTTAATTAAGGTTGGCACAAACATATGCGTAATACTTGAATCAGATTTTGTGGTATTCGGTGTTGATTGTTTTGCTGCCGTCGCTAATTGAAAAGCCAATTGTGTCGCTTGTTCTGCCATGATCTGAATGGGATAACGGACAGTTGTTAGCTTTGGATGCAGATACTTTGCAATTAAGCCATCATCAAAACCAATTAAAGACATCTGATTTGGCACCATTAAACCATTACCTTCAAGTACCGATAAACATCCCGCTGCCATATAATCGTTATAAGCCGCAATTGCCGTTATTGGTTGATTTTTGGCGAGTAGGTTAGTCATTGCGATCTCACCACCATCTTCATCTGGTGTGCCATATTCAATATAACTTTGTGGCGCAGTAAGTTGGTGTGCTTGTAACGCGTCTAAATAACCTTGCTTACGCTGCTCAGTGTCTTCAATATCATGGTTGGAACAAATATAACCAATGTGCTGGTGGCCATGTTTAATTAATAGCTCTGTGGCTAAATATGATCCTCGATGGTTATCAAGCGCAATACAACGATCTGCAATCTCAGGAATAAAGCGGTTAATAAGCACCATTCCCGGCACTTCTTGTGAGTAAGCAATTAATTCATTATTAGACAAACTCTTACTGTGAATAATTAACGTATCACAGCGACTATTGATCAACAGTTCAATAACATCGCGCTCACTGTCAGCATTATGGTAGCCATTACCGATCAATAAATGCTTATTGTGTTGGCGAGCGATATTGTCGATCGATTTGATCATCGCGCCAAAGAAAGGATCAGAAACATCACCCACTAACACGCCAATAGTATTGGTTGATTGGCTGACTAACGCACGAGCATTAGCATTGGGACGATAACCCAGTGTCTGCATTGCTTGTGTTACAGCTGTAATAGCAGCTTGACTTGCTTTTGGTGATTTATTGATCACCCTTGATACGGTTGCGACAGATACTTCGGCGAGTTTCGCCACATCTTTAATTGTTGCCATGATCACCTCTTTACTGTTGAAGCTATTAAACTACGCTTGTGTAAATAACGCAATTTAACTGTGTGATATGGCTAACTAATTCGAAATGATATTCTTTGTAAATCAAGATTTAATTGGTAGTGTAAACGTTAACATGATTGTGTATGTATGCCACGATTAATAATGAACTTGATTGAGTATTAAATACAAAGGAGATTCCATGGACACTATTTCGTACGCAGATTTCGCTAAATTAGATATTCGTGTGGGTAAAATTATTGATGTTGTTCGTCATGACAATGCCGATAAACTGTATATTGTTCAAATTGAAGTGGGTGAAACTAAGCTTCAGACCGTCACCAGCTTAGTGCCTTACTACACCGAAGAGCAATTATTGGGTAAGCAAGTGGTAGTACTATGTAATCTAGCCAAAGCCAAGATGCGTGGTGAAACATCAGAGTGTATGTTGCTATGTGCTGAAACGGATGATGAATCTGAAAGCGTGCTATTAACTCCAGAACGTTTAATGACAACGGGCGTTAAGATTGTTTAATTGTTGTTTGTAAATATGTATAGCAACTGTAGTTAGTAAAAATTGAAATTAAACGACAGAGGCCCGATTTTTTGATTACTATCGGGCTTTCAAAGTAAAAAATTATCTGATTTATAGTGTTTGTTAGATTATGACGAGGGGAGTATGGGCGCGTGCTTAAAAATAAATTTGAGTAAGTTAGCCGTATAATAAGTCGTTAGTTTTTTGGACTACCTTCAGTAATTTAGGTATATAAATGAAAGTATTGAGTAACAGAGCAAAGAGTCATATTAGTGGAGAACTGTATAATCCAGACTCAGAAGGGTTACCTGAAGATAGACTTAAGGCCGCTAAATTATGCCATCAAATAAGTACATGCTTTGAAGTCGATGAAAAAAATATTTTGATTCAACGGCTTTTTGGTTGTTCGGATGAGACGACTCAGTTAAACGGTCACTTTTTTTGCGATTATGGCTATAACATAAAAGTCGGTAAAAACTTCTACATGAATACCAACGGTGTCATTTTAGACTGTGGTAAGGTCACTATTGGTGATTATGTAATGATAGGTCCAAATGCTACATTATGCACAGCTGGACATCCACTTGATGCTGCAACTCGCTATACCTACGAAGAGTTTGCTAAACCAATTAATATAGGTAATAAAGTTTGGATTGGCGCTAATGTGGTTGTTTTACCAGGTGTAAGTCTTGGCGATGGTGCTGTTGTCGGTGCTGGAAGTGTTGTGACAAAAGACGTACCTGAAAATACGGTTGTTGTAGGTAATCCAGCAAGAGTAGTGAAAAAAGGGATCAATGTAGCTCAGGTAAAGACTCGCAGTTAAGAAAAGAAGAATAATGGACAGCAAGAAGAATAATGGACAGCAAGAAGAATAATGGACAGCAAGAAGAATAATGGACAGCCACAACCTTGCACATTAACTATGAGCTACTACAGTTAAGCTTCAAGTTGCTTATGGTGAAACGAATGACAATCTCAAGACGAAAATTGATAGAACCCCAAATAACGCCCTTTTATCATGTGATTAATCGCTGTGTTCGTCGTGCTTATTTGTGCGGGGATGATCCGTATAATGGCAAAAACTATCATCATCGTCGTGGTTGGATAGTAAATAAAATCAAACAATTAGCCGCAGTGTTTTGTATTGATGTATGTGCTTATGCGGTGATGAGTAACCATTATCATTTAGTGCTTAAAATAGACACTGAACAGCAACAAAAGTTAACGCCAGAAGCGGTGATATCACGCTGGTTACAGTTATTTAATGGTCATCCTATTGCGGTTGATTTTTTAAAAGAGGGTCAAATTGGCTCGGATAAACAACAAGCATTATCAAATTTAGTGGCTGAATGGCAACAACGATTAGGCAGTATTAGTTGGTTTATGCGTTGTCTTAATGAAGAAATCGCGCGAAAAGCCAATAAAGAAGATCAATGTAAAGGGGCTTTTTGGGAAGGGCGGTTTAAGTCTCAAGCCTTACTGGATGAACAAGCGTTATTATCTTGCATGATGTACGTTGATTTAAATCCTATCAGGGCTGGTGTTACATCATCACTAGATCAATCAGATTTTACTTCAATTCAACAGCGCATTCGTGAATACCATCATACTAAAGCTTCCAGATTAAAGAAAACGCCATCAAGTACTAGCCATTTTCAATTATTACCTTTTATTGGTAGTGAACATCAGGCAAAAAAAGCGGGGATAAACTTTGCTTTTGCTGATTACCTTGAGCTTATTGATTGGACTGGTCGGTGTATTCGAAATGATAAAAAAGGCTTTATTACACCTAATCAACCTAAGATTTTACAGCAAATGGGAATAACACCTGATGCTTGGCTTGAACACAGTGAACAATTTATGGAGCATTATGCCAATGTAAGCGGGAAATGGTCCCGAATGTGTGCATTCAAACAACATGTTGGTGGGCATTGGTGTAAAGGAAAGTCTGCGAGTCACCAGTTACATCCGAGTTAAATATGCTTATTTATAATTAAATAAAAATACTGCAATAACTTTTAGGATTGTAGACGTTGTTGATTCTGAAATATGAGGATAGAGCAAATTTAACGAAGAATTTAAATAATAAGCTGTAAATTTCAGATTCGAGAGTCTATTGCTAGTGGAATAATTTATTTTTTAAGGGAGTTTTTAAGAACTAAAATATATGGCTGTCCAGAGTTGAGGGGCCGATGCCGGGAATAAGGATGATAATTGGGCATTGATCACAGATTGATACATTAGTGATTAAATCCTAAGTTGGTTAACTAATATTAGTGATGTTAAGCAGTTATGGTGTTTATTGTGTGCTACCGTCAAAAATATTAGCTGTACTAAAGAGGGAGTAACAACATGCCACATTGTATCGTGGAATATGCGAAGGATTTAGAAAACGACATTGATTTAAATGAATTAATGACTACAACGCATTTTTCTATTTTTAGTTCAGGTATTTTTGAAGAAGAGGACATAAAAACTCGTCTTATTCCTTATGCGCTTTATCGTACAGGAACGACAGCCAAGCCATTTGTACATATCACATTACGTATTTTACCTGGTCGTTCTGAGCAGCAGAAAGATATATTATCTGAATTAATATTGCATAATGTTGCTTCGATGTTTCATTCTGATATTGCCATTAGTGTGGAGATTGAAGATATTAATCAGCAATCATATCGTAAATATGTAGTATAAATTTGCAAATTAAGTTTTTTTTTCAATTTTATTTGCAATGAACACTGTTTTTATGTTGTTATAGAGACGTCTACTATAAATAGGAAAAGTCATGAATAAGAAACTTCTGGTTGTTGCTTTGGGTTCATTAGCGTTAGTGGCGTGTAGTGCACAAGATATTAAAACGACTAACGAGGCAAATATGCAAACGGGCTGTGACTATACTCACGCAATTCCTGGCGGCTGGCAACAAGGTGAGATCACTCCTGAAGTAACAGCGGCAGCACAAGCAGCAGTAAAAGATATTGCTGGTGATCATCAGTTAAAAAATGTGATTCATGTTACTCAACAGGTTGTTGCTGGTATGAACTATAACGTTACATTTTCAATCGAAAATCATGACGTTTATACCGCTAAAGTTTTCCGTAGTTTAAAAAACACTTACACTGTTGAGTCGGTAAACAAGAAAGTTGGCGCAGCTTCAAATTGTGATGTGCCTAATCATTTATAGAGTGTGGTTATTATTTAATCGCAATCTTTAATAAAAAAAACAGCCGCTGCTATTAATTATTTATCAATAGCAGCGGCTGTTTTTTTATGTCCATTTCTAGCGCGCTAATACCATCATTAAGAGACGATAATAAAAACAATGGGCGCGTCTGCTTTTTCTGTTAAATAATGCGGTAATGTGTCTTTTGGGAGCTATATTTGGCTATTTAAGTTAATTTAAAAAAACACTTATTTGTTTGTTTTTTTACTGGTAATTAATGGTTTATTGTTATTAATATAGGTAATGTTTTTAGACTTAAATAGAGTGATCATTGATGCATGTAGCAAAAAAACAATTTGACGGTGAAGTCTTCTCTCATCAAGATTTAAGTGAAGCAACCTTTGAACAATGCCAGTTTTATCGCTGTGATTTTTCACGAGCAGACTTAACGGATGCCTGTTTCATTGATTGTAGCTTCATTGAAGCAGGGGAAACTGACGGTTGCAATTTTGCTTATACCAAATTAAAAGACGCTAGCTTTAAAGGCTGTAACTTAGCTATGGCAAATTTTCGTAACGCACAATGCTTTGGTATTGAATTGCACCAATGTAATCTTAAAGGTGTTGATTTCCATTATGCGTCTTTTGCTAATTACATTACGCATAATTCTTTCTTTTGCTCGGCATTTATTTCTGGATGTGATTTAAGTTATGCCAACTTAGAAAGTGTGATGCTTGAAAAATGTGAGCTATTTGAAAACCGTTGGCGTGGCGCTAATTTAATCGGCGTGTCATTTAAAGGTTCTGATTTAAGCCGTGGTGAATTTTCAAGTGAGCAATGGCAACAAGCGATATTTAATGAGGCTAACCTATGCCATGTTGATCTTGATAATGTTGATGTTCGTCGAGTGTCTTTGGAAGGCGTTCAAATTTGTGATTGGCAACAAGAGCAGCTATTGGGCAATTTAGGCATCGTTGTTTTATAGGTAGTTATACAAATAAATGACAGCCACAGAAATACAGTATATGCCTGTGGCAGTGTTGATTAATGGTTACCATTCACCAATGTTAGCTTGTGAAATCCATGGTTCAGCAGGGGATAACGGCTCACCTTTTTGTAGTAATTCAACTGAAATACCATCAGGCGAACGAACAAAAGCCATGTGACCATCACGAGGTGGACGATTAATCGTTACGCCATTGTCTTGTAAGTGTTGGCATAATTGGTAAATATCATCAACACGAAATGCTAGATGACCAAAATTACGGCCGCCAGTATAAGCCTCAGCATCCCAATTATAGGTTAATTCTAATAGTGGTGATTGTGTTGCTATTGCCGCTTGTGCCTGAGCGGGTGCGGCTAAAAATACTAATGTAAAACGCCCACGTTCACTTTCTTTTCTATTTGTTTCAACTAACCCTAATTTATTGCAGTAAAAGTCCAGTGAGGCATCTAAATCACTGACACGTACCATAGTGTGTAAATATTCCATTGCTTATCTCCTAAATAAAAAATCCCCGCAGTTTACTGCTCTAGAATAAATCAAATAAGCACGAAAACGAACGGGGATTCTTGTTTAATAGTGTTGTTGTTAATTAGTTTGTGTTACTACCATAAGTTGTTGCTTCTTATCTTGGCGTACATGGTAGATACAGCAGCCGATGAACCAAACAGAGCTAACAGCAATACCGATAATGGTTGAGCCAGTAATACCCATTGCAAGGTAACCTAGGAATGCACCAAAAGCGACAGTTAATGCGTAAGGTAACTGCGTCATAACGTGATCCATGTGATGACTGCCTGCACCTGTTGCTGACAAAATACTGGTGCTTGAAATCGGTGAACTGTGATCACCAAATACTGAACCTGCTAATACTGCTGATAGCATAGGCATTAATAAGTTAACATCACTTGCAATCGCCATATCACCTGCCAATGGCAACATAATACCAAATGTACCCCAACTAGTGCCGGTCGCAAAAGACATACCACACGATAGTAAGAACACTAATGCAGGCAGTAACTCAACAGGTAACCCATATTTTGTTAATGATGCTAAGTATTGTCCTGTTTGCATGTCGCTTACAACAGTACCAATCGTCCATGCAAATAACAGAATGATAATTGCTGGCATCATCGCTTGAACACCTTGAGGTGCAGCTGTTAACCATGTTTTTAATGGCAACTTTAAGCGCAGTGCTAACACAATGGACACTGCAAGACTACATAATGCGGCATATACTAATGATGAACCAACATCAGTATGCTCTATTGAGCCGATTAAGCTAAATGCTTGACCTTTAGCCGCTAATACTTCTGCACCGCTGATGATCATAAATACAACGCTAGAAACAGTCAGAGTAAGAATTGGTAAGACCATATCAATCATGGTGCCATTACCTTCACCTTCAGTAGTGATTTCTAATCCTTTAGGGTGACCTTTTGATTCATCCCAAAGTTGGCCGTCACGTGCGCGTTCTTCGTGCTTACGCATTGGACCAATATCAAGTTGGAACGTGATAACCACAAGCACCATTAATAAGGTAAACACAGCATACAAATTCATTGGAATCATCTGTACGAATAATGAAATCGGACTCGTTTCAGTAATATCGTTGGTCACCAAAATACCGCCAAGGATCGCAATGATATATGCGCCCCACGATGAAATAGGGGTAATAACACATACAGGTGCTGCGGTTGAATCTAACAGGTAAGCTAATTTTGCACGTGAAATTTGAAAACGGTCAGTTACGGGACGACAAATAGGTCCAACAGATAGGCTGTGGAAGAAGTCATCAATAAAGAAGGCAAATACCATCATACCCGTTAAGATATTGGCACTGCGACGATCTTTACAGCGACGAACACCCCATTCAGCAAATGCCTTGGTTGCGCCTGTTGCGGTCATTAAGCTAATCAAACCACCGAGTAATAACATAAATAATAACATGTTAACGTTACTGGTATTGATCGCACCATCAGCCCAAACTAAGCCAAGAATTTGATGTAAAAGATATTGTAGTGCTGCGAGTGGGTTGAAATTATTTAGAAGGATTGATCCTGCAATAATGCCCACGCCTAAAGACAACAATACGCGGCGGGTAGTAATTGCAAGAATAACTGCCAGTAGTGCGGGAACTACCGATAATAACGAATCAGAATATTGAACTAAATTCATGGATCTCTTAAACACCTATAATAAGGTGGAGATCTACCGAAAGGATAGAGAAACAGATTTCTTTAGAAATAATACTTCTTATCCCTTAGGGTAGCGCTCCATAGACAACATAACTATGGCAGTTCTGTACTTATTAAATACAGAACCAGCGATTATTGATGACTCAATAATTACTTCGGCGCTGACTCCTTTCTTCGGCTCTCATTGGGGATCTCCCTCCAACCGAATACTTTTAGGCAGCGCGCCTCTACTCAAAGGATTAGTCTTGACTATACCTAGATATTTCTCACAAGCAATAAAAAATAATGCTAAATTGTGTAATAGGTTTAAAATACAGCAGCTCAGCTAACTGATTATAGTTTCAATCAGTTAGCGCATGCTTATTTCGTTATTGTTGCATATTGTTTCGTTATTCAGGATTGTCGTTCATCGGTTGGGTCATATTGTGAATATTGCCTGCAAATCCTGCTTTGATAAGATCTTGACGAATTTTAGTTACCTCTTTTTCTGTCACAGGGATATTTCTTCCCCCTAATTTTTGACGTACAAATGTAATTAATTGAGCCAAATCAGCATCATTTAAAACTGTGTTAAAACTACTCATTGGCATAAAATCTATTTCTTGTTCTAAGAAGTTTGGCATTAAACCGCGAATAGTAACAGCAATGGTGTCATACGGATCTTTATGCATGATAATGCCATTATTAAGCAGTGCTGGTGCAATACCTTCGCGACCTTTACCATCTGGGCCATGACAAGCACCACAGGTTTGAATATACAGTCCATATAATTGCTGATCTTTAGTTTGTTGATCGGCAGAACCTTCAGCTAAATTAGGATTCTGAATATTTATTTGTGCTGGCGTTAAATCACCAAAGCCAGGTGGTGTAATTTGACCAACCGATTTATCTAATACGTTATATTTGTCGCCTGTAATAAGGTATTCCGCAATAGCACTGACATCTTCACGGGTTAAATAACGGGTACTGTTTTTTACCACTTCCGCCATCCCACCAAATGCGGTGCCTTTTTCGGAATGGCCTGTTTTAAGAAAATCAGTCAGTGAATTTACATCCCAGCGATCTTGATAAAGTTCGGTTGCGGTAATATCAGGTGCCATCCAGCCATCAATTAAATTACCTTGAAAGAGCTTATCGGCAATTAACGCTTGAGCAATATTCCGTGGTGTGTGGCACTCAGAACAGTGGCCCAAGCTCATGGTTAAATATTTACCTCGACGCCAAGTTTCAGTGCTGTTGGCTGGATATTGTAATGGGTCAGTATCAAGAAATGCGATATTCCAACCTAATAACCCTAAGCGAATATTACTTGGAAACATCATTTGGTTATCTAAATTACGAGTATTTACGTAATTGAGTGATTGCATGTATACCCATAATGCTTCGGTATCAGCATCTGTAATATATTGATAAGAAGAGTAGGGCATGGCAGGGTAAAGATAGCCGTGTTTGCCTTTACCTTTATGCAGGGCATCATAAAATTCACCATAAGTATAATCGCCAATACCAAATTCAGGGTGCGATGAAATATTAGTGGAATACAATGTACCAAATGGAGTAACAAAACCTAGCCCGCCACCAAATAATTCGCCACCTTCACCCGTATGACAAGCAACGCAGTCTCCAGCGTAAGCGAGATATTGTCCTTGAGTAATTTGTTCTTTGTTTAATTGGGCAATTTCGGTTTTACGAACAGTATTTTGATGACGTAGATAGGCGCCTAATGCTTGAATTTCAGCATCAGAGAGTTGCTGGGAAAAGGCTGGCATAACATTATTAAGACCATTGTTTATAGTATGCGTAATGCCCTCAATACTGCCATTATGTAACCAGATATTATCGGTTAAATTGGGGGCACCAAGTAATTGATTGCCTTTTGCATCACTACCGTGACAACTGGTACAGTTTTTATTAAAGACAGTTTTACCTTGTTGTAATGCAAAACTTGATGCTGAAAGAATACGATCAGCTTGTAACGAGGCAATATAAGTGGCGACATGATTAATATCTTCAGCAGATAGAATAGTTTTCCAACCCGCCATAACACCATTACGGCCTTGAGTAATGGAGTGATAAATATCTTTATCTGTACCACCATACAGCCATACATCATCAGTTAAGTTAGGAAAGTGGGTTTGACCTTCTGCTTCACTTAAATGACAAGCGGCACAATGGGTTTGAAACAGGGCGTTACCCGCTGTCACGATGGTATCGTCTTGACTTAATTGGAGGTATGAACCGTCGCTGAGTTTTGCCTGTGCGATTTGTGCTTCTAAATTTGTTGCATGCGGTTGAGAAGCTTCATTGGTTGATTTCCATGCCATCAGTCCTTGCCAGTTACCAAGTCCAGGATAAAGCACTAAAAATATAGCGGCGAATAGAAATGCAATACCATAAGAAAATAATAATAATTTGGGAACAGCCGCATCATTTTCTTGAATGTTATCAAAACTATCAACTGTTTTATCTTTATCTGCAGTATGATTTTTTCGCCAATAATACACCACGACGATGAGCATCAAAATTAAAAACAGTAAGGTCAATAATGTAACCCAATTGCTCCAGAAAGTGTTCATTGCTGTACTCCCTGATCTAGGCCCAGACTTTGTAAATAAGCAATTAGCGCTTCAGCTTTAGTATGGCCTTTAACGGCAAGGCGAGCTTGTTGTATTTCTTTATCGTTATAAGGTACACCGAGTATGCGTAATGCTTTGAGTTTTGATTCTACATCTTCACCATCTAGCACCTGCTCAAATAACCATGGGTAGGCGGGCATGATTGAGGTGGGTACAACATCGCGTGGATTATTGAGGTGTATAGCATGCCATTGATCAGAGTATTTGCGTCCAAGATTGGTGAGATCAGGGCCGGTACGTTTAGATCCCCATAAATTAGGAAATTCATAAATGTCATCGCTTTCTCGGCTATAGCGGCCATAGCGTTTTACTTCTGCATCTAAAGGGCGCACCATCATGGTATGACAGGTGTGGCAGCCCTCACTGATATAGATATCGCGACCTTCAACTTCTAATGCAGTCAGTGGTTTTGCACTGGATTCAGCAATCAGTTTGTCTTGATAAAAAAAGGCTGGTAGCACCCATACAAGAAAAGAAATACTGGCAACTATGACGGTGGAAATAATTAAGATAAACACCGATTGTGTGAAATCTTTATTAAGCATGATCATCGTTCTCCTCAGTTGAGGATGTCGTTATTAATGGCTGCTTTAGGGTGCGATAAAGATTATATATCATTAGCACTAACCCAAAGACAAAACTGACACCACCAATGAAACGTGCCAGCATCCAAGGTGAAGAAAAGTTCATTGCATCTACAAAACTATAAGTTAGGCTGCCGTTAGGTTCTTGTTGTAACCACATATAACCTTGACCAATACCAGCAATCCATAGGGCAACGGCATAAATAAGAATACCGATGTGTGCGAACCAAAAATGCCATTTGACCAATCGGTTAGACCATAATTGCTGGTGGCCCCAAAGGCGAGGAATGAAATAATAAAATACGGCAATGGCTGACATACCCACCCAACCCAATGCAGCAGAATGTACATGACCAATGATCCAATCAGTGTTATGCGCAATCATATTAAACCAACGAATAGCCAGTAATGGGCCTTCAAATGTGGCGAGTGCATAATAGACAATTGCAGAGAAAAAGAACCACATGATGTAGTCATGTTTTAGTTTAGGTTTATTACTCAGTAAGGTCATAATGCTATTAAATGCGCCACCCCAAGAGGGAAGCCATAGAATAAGTGACATTACGATGCCAAGGTTTTGAAGCCAATCAGGAACAGATGAATAAATAAGATGGTGCGTACCTGCCCATGTATAAAATCCGACTAAGCCCCAAAAGTGAATAATAGATAGCCGGTAAGAGTAGATCGGACGGTCGGATATTTTAGGAATGAAATAGTAGTTCATTCCAATAATACCTGCAGTTAGAAGGAAGCCAACGGCATTGTGACCCCACCACCATTGTACGATCGCATCTTCAGCGCCGGAATATATGGAATATGATTTCCAGAAGGTTACGGGTAATTCAAGATTATTGACGATAAAAATCATCGCAATAACTAAAATAAAAGCGCCATAAAACCAATTGGCGACAAATATATGTGCCACGGTTCTTTTAGCGATGGTGCCAAAAAATAAAATGGCATACAACACCCAAACCACGGCTATTAAAATATCAATTGGCCACTCAAGTTCTGCGTATTCTTTTGATGTGGTAAAACCCAGTGGTAGCGTAATAACCGCAAGGATTAATATAAGTTGCCAGCCATAGTAAACAAACCAAGATAAGCTACGGTTAAATAATGGCACTTTACAGGTTCGTTGAACAATATAAAGTGATGTTCCCATTAAAATATTCACCACAAAACCAAAAATAACCCCGTTGGTATGTAATGGGCGTAGGCGACCGAATTGAAAATACTCTGAGTTTAAATTGAGCGCGGGCCAATAAAGTTGTCCAGCAAGAATAACGCCTATCGTCATGGCTATTAGTCCCCAGATAACACTGGTAACCATGAAGTATTTAACAACTTTATAATTGTATTGAATATCCATTCTTAAAACCTTTGACTGTATTATTTGTCAAAAAACAATTTGTTAAATTAATAGCGCTCTATGCTGTTGTTGGTATAAGTCTGTTAATTATCATCTTTTATAGGTTCTGATTTAACATGATTAAAATAATAAGCAATATCTAGCATATCTTGTTCACTTAATACGTCAGCCTGTGCATGCATAAGAATTGCCAAGCCGTCATTACGTTGACGTAATTTATAGGCTTTCAATGCTGCGACAAAATACGCTTGTTTTTGGCCTTGAAGATTAGGGTAGGTATCAATGGTAGAAATGCCATCAACACCATGACACGTCATACATACCACTGATTTTTCTTTGCCTTGCAAATACTGTGTTTCCGCATTGGATTCTGTGGCTGTAACGGCTATCGAACAAAGGAAGGTGCAAATTGTGAATATGAATCTAACGAATGAATGTTGTGTCATAGTCGATACTCTATTTTATCATTATGATCGTGTATTAACGGTGGCGTTATCGAGTCTTGTTATTTAAAGATAGAGTAAAAGGTGCTTTTATGAAGAGGAGATCGCATGATTTTTAGGACTGTTATTCTTAACTATAAGAATAACAAGGAACTATTTTAGTTATATATATTTTACTTAAGGTTTAATATTACAGTTGGTTTTCTTTATAAACAGTTGCTTAGATATGTATAACTCAATCTGTTATTAATATATAAACATTAAATATTAGTAATAAGCTAATATGTTAATAAGTGATGATTGTGAGTAACTTCATATGAGATATTTTTGGTTATATAGTTAATCGTTATATAATTAAGCTATTATTATAACGAGTTAACAAATATGAAACTATTTAATGGTATTTAGCGTCATAATCTAATATTTTAGAGCTGTTTATAAAAATAAGGATGTTTAGTATGAATTTCTTCTTCCGTTCCAAAAAGAAGACAGCGAAAGTAACAACAGCATTACAAGCAAAGGAAAGGCTTGTCAGTGAGATTACTCGCCACAGAACATCACGACATTTACAATTGATGAAAGAAGAGTTAAGTGCGTTGTTAGCGCAATTCTCTCATATTAAAGAAAACAAAGTTGATGTGGTGACGAATACTAAGTCGCAATTGGTATTAAAAATTAATGCTAAATTAAGCCATTAAATCATGATGAATATTATTATTTGTAGTGATTAAAAAGCCGACATTATGTCGGCTTTTTAATAGGATTAGGGGTTATTATCGTTTGTTTGCAATAACAAGGTTTAGCGTGCAGCTTCAAAAGCAAGGGCCTTTTTCTCAAACACTCTAAACAATAGTGTCAGCAAGCCATTTACCGCAAGATAGAATGCTCCCGCCACAGCAAATACGGTCAAAGTATCATAAGTTTGTGCATTAATACGTTGTGCGTAACCCATAATATCCATAATTGTAATAGTGCTGGCAAGTGACGTGCCTTTAAATACTAAGATCACTTCGTTTGAATAAGCAGGCACCGCACGACGAATAGCAAAAGGCAGTAATACCCCCAATGTTGCTTTAGTATTCATACCAAGAGCGCGACAAGCATGCCATTGACCTTGAGGTATTGCATCAAAAGCGCCTTTAAATAGCTGGGTACTATAAGCTGCGGTATTTAATGCTAATGCTAACATGGCACAAAACCAAGGCTGACTTAACCAATCCCATACAAAGCTTTGACGTACAACTTCAAATTGCCCAGGGCCGTAATAGACTAAAAATATTTGTACTAATAATGGCGTTCCCGTAAAGAGCGTGATAATGCCGCGGCTGATCCAGTGAATAATCGGGGTTCGTAATATTAAACTTGCCGTCATTAATAACGCCAAACTACAACCCACTAATAAAGAAGCGGCGGTTAACTCAAGGCTGGTCATTAACCCTTGTACCATCAGCCAAAAATTTTGTTCATTCATGCGGTTGCTCCTTGGCTTTTATGTTTTTGAGTACTAGAGCCATCTTGCTCGCTGAATTTCTTTTCTATTATTTTGATAATACGTTGCGTGATTAAGGTAATAATTAAATACACTGCAGCAGCGGTAGCATACCAAGTAAAGCTTTCATGTGTTGCTGCTGATGCTAATTGGGCTTGCTTTAATAAATCAGTCACGCCAATTAATGAAACAAGAGCAGTGTCTTTTAATAATACTAACCATTGGTTTGTTAAACCGGGTAAGGCGTGACGCACGGCTTGCGGTAAAATAATGCTGAAAAAAGTGCGTTGTTTACTTATGCCTAGTGCCGTTGCAGCTTCGAGTTGACCTTTAGGTACAGCTTTTAGTGCTCCCCGTATTGTTTGGGCGGCATAAGAAGCAAAAATAAGAGATAACGCAATAACACCAGATAAAAACGGGCTGATCTCAATAAATTCGCCAGTGATATAAAAAATAATTTGGCCTGAACCGAAAAAGATAAAAAGTACGACTAATAGTTCAGGCAGACCACGGAGGATAGTCACGATCAATGTTGTTGGCCACGCGATAGCACGATAACGTGACATTTCGCCGCCTGCAAATAACATCGCTAAAACTAACCCTACCGCTAAACTGACAAAAGCAAGCTGGATTGTCATCCAGCTAGCCTCTAGCAGGGATTGTGAATATCCCGTTAATATCATAACTTACTTACCAAAATACTGTTCAAAGATTGCTTGGTACTGACCATTTACTTTAATGGCTGCCAGCGCTTTATTTAATTGTTCGACTAATGCTTGGTTGTTTTTATTGACTGCAATGCCAAAACCATTACCGAAATATTTTGCATTGGTAACCGGCTTACCGACATAAGACAGTTTGTCGCCGTTGTCTTTCTTAAACCATTCAGCTACAACAGCAGTATCACCAAATACAGAATCAATACGGCCATTTTGCATATCAATAAATGCATCTTGGTAACTGGTATAAGGTACCGCTGTTACGTCAGGCATTTGATCGGTGATATAGCTCTGGTGTGTTGAACCATTTTGTACACCGACACGCTTACCTGTTAGGGCTGCTTGATCGGTGACATGATCTTTTAATGATACAAACGCTGCGGCATTGTCATAATAGGTATTACTAAAACTGACTTGTTGTTGACGTGCCTCTGTGATGTCCATTGCTGAAATTGCAGCATCATAACGTTTGAATTTTAGCGCTGGAATTAGACTATCAAACGCTTGGTTGTGGAACGTACAGGTTGCTTTCATTTCTGAACATAAGGCTTTGGCAATATCAATATCAAAACCTTGAATTTGATTGTTTGCATCCATGTATTCAAATGGCGCATAAGTCGCTTCTGTTGCAAATTTAAGATCTTGTGCCATGACATGACCAGATGCTAAGCCAATTATTGCCGCTAATAACATTTTTTTCATCGCTAAACTCCATGCGGATTGATTACGTAGTTTTTTATCTACGCAGTTTTAAAAAGAGACCTATTAATGGTTAAGGTATTCTGCAAATTGGGTGGTTTTTGGGGTTATAAAAGAATCATGGCTGCCATGTTCAATTACACGTCCGTCTTCCATATATAAAATGTGACTTGCAATTTTTTTTGCAAAATCAACTTCATGAGTAACGACAACTTGGGTTATCCCTGTGCCACTGAGATCTTTTATGATCTTAACGATTTGACTGGTGATCTCTGGATCCAAAGCCGCAGTTGGTTCATCAAACAGCAATACATCGGGTTTCATCATCAATGCACGAGCAATCGCTACCCGTTGTTGTTGACCACCTGAAAGTTGTAATGGCCATGCATTTGCTTTATCTGCAAGGTGTAATTGCGTCAAAATATTCAATGCTTGTTGCTTAGCAATAGCTTTATCAAGGCCTAATACTTTGGTTGGTGCTTCGATTAAATTTTCAATCACTGTTTTGTGGGGCCAAAGGTTATATTGCTGAAATACCATCCCCACTTTTTTTCTTAACGCTAAGCCTTTTTGTTCTGAAATAGGCTTTGAAAAATCAAATATATTATTGGCAATTGTTAAGTTGCCATCAGTTGCGATTTCTAACAGATTTAATACGCGTAATAACGAACTTTTTCCTGCGCCACTTGGGCCTAATAAAACGAGGGTTTCGCCAGTGTTACAAGTAAAGCTGACATCATGCAGTACCTGGTTTTGGCCGTAAAATTTATTGATATTACTTACTTGAATACTCATGCTCTAATACTGCATTAATCATCACTTAATTTATATACTACTCATCACGATATCTTATGCAAGTAAAATGTATAAAAAAATAATATGTTGCGTAGTTGTTTAATTTTTAATGATTTAACAGGTTAAATTACTTGGTTTCAATGTGTGCTTTTAACAATTAAGACACTTTATATCAATGTTAGAGACTGAGTGCATAATAGTGACTAGAAATAGTGAATATGCCATTTTGATAAAATGATTAATTAGTCATTGCGATGTAAGGTTTTATGTAAGCGGATTTATTGTTGGATGCGGTGATACCTTGTTCTTATTTATGCTTAAATAGCACATATTGATAGGAAGATAGGAAGATAGGAAGATAGGAAGATAGGAAGATAGGAAGATAGGAGGAGCCAATGAAAGGCATTTACAAAGAAAGTTGTCGTGGATAATAGGCAAAAAAAAGCAGCCAAAGAAGGCTGCTTTTAATAATGAAGCGGTATCTATTACGCCGTTGTTATTGCTGATTGATGCTGGCGTGCTTGCGTTACCAAAATGAAACCGATAATCGCGATAAAGCCTGTGATAAACATAGCAATAGTAACGGTTATTAGTCCGTATCCAGCAAAGGCTGATACGAAACCACTTGCTGCAAAGCAGACCATTGTTTGCATAAAGTTCAGTAAACCAGCTGCTGTTGCACTGCAATTTCTGAAATCAGATAAAGCTGCACTGATCACTAATGGGTAGATTGCACCATTTGCAACAGCAAGGAAGCAGAAAGGAATAAGAATTGGCCAGATAGTCGTAACATTGGTTGCGATTGAAATAACAAACATAATCAAAACGCTGCTAAAGAACAGTGCCAAAATCCATGGTAGAAGCTTCTTACTCTCAAAATGATTCAGCAAAGTACGACAGCCGTAACCACCAACAATAAAGGCAACTGTTTGTGGTGCGTAGCTTAAGCCAATATCAGTGCCTGAATAGCCCATTGCTGACATAACAAAAGGTGAGCCAGTTAAATAAGCAAAGAAAGCGGCTGAACATGCTGCAAAAATTAACATGTTACCCCAAAATTTCTTAGAACTTAGAATTTGGCTATAGTCACTACGCAGTTTAACCGTTAGCTTTTCTTGCTGTTGGCTAAGGTTAGCGCTCTCAGGCTCTTTTAGTGTCATGATAGCTAGCACAGCACCAAAACCAACTAACGCAATGAAAATACTACGCCAGCCTAATTGATGTTCAAGCATCGCACCTAATAATGGCGCTAAAGCAGGAGACAGTGCCACTAATGGCATGATTGTCGCAAATACACGCTCAGATACTTTACCGTCATAACGGTCAACCACAACTGCCTGCCAGATAACTGTTGCACTACATGCGCCTAGCGCTTGTACAAAACGAGCAGCGAGGAAGACTTCAATGTTAGGCGCAAATGAACATGCGATAGAAGCAAGGCTAAACAACACCATACCACCAACAAGTACTTTAATACGCCCTACGCGGTCTGATAATGGCCCATAAATAACTTGTCCTAATGCCATACCAAGTAAAAATACACTGAGCGAAAGGCCGATAAGAGATTGGGTTGTTGCAAAGTCGGCACGGATCGTTTCAAACGAAGGTAAATACATGTCAGTTGCAAGGAAGCCAAGCATACTTAAACATGCAAACCAGAAGAGGGTAATTTTAGAAGGTTGATTTTTCATTTTATACTTTTCGTCAATATTACAATTACTATTAGTGTAATACTGGTTTTAATGGCTGTGAAACGCTAAAATTTAAACCATGCTTTCAAAAAATTTGATGTGATATGTTTTCTTATAATGATCTCCAAGTTATAGACGTAGTCGCCCGCCGTGGCAGCTTTTCAGGTGCAGCGGAAGAATTGCACAAAGTGCCTAGCGCCATCAGTTATACCGTTAGATTGATAGAAGAGCGTTTAGCTGTCGAATTATTTGTTCGATTGCATCGGCAGGTTAAACTAACGCCAGCAGGGGAGTATTTCGTTGAAGAATCACGCAAAATAATAAAACAAATGCAATTAATGAAATATCAAACGCAGCGAGTTGCTAATGGTTGGTCTCAAAATGTGTCTGTCGCTTTAGACACAGTTGTACGTCAAAGTCGGGTTAATATGTTAGTTAAAGACTTTTATGAACATTTTCCTGATGTCGAATTACATCTCACTATGGAAGTATTTAATGGTGTATGGGATGCCTTAGCTGACGGACGTGCAGATATTGCAATTGGTGCAACAGCTGCGGTGCCTGTTGGTGGCAGCTTTGATTATCGAGATATGGGCACCCTGACATGGAAATTTGTGATTGATCCTCAGCATCCGTTAGCAATGTGTGATCATCCATTAGAACCGCATGAGCTAGCACAATATCCGGCGGTTTGTTTAGAAGATACCTCGCGCACATTACCGAAACGGATCACGTGGTTAATGGATAACCAACGCCGAATACTGGTGCCTAATTGGTACAGTGCTATGCAGTGTTTAAAAGCGGGATTAGGCGTCAGTGTTGTCCCTAGCCATATGGCGATCCCATTAATTGAAACCGGTGAATTGATTGAAAAGGAGTTAGCGATTAAACCGTCAGTGAGCCCTTGTTGTTTAGCTTGGAATACTGAAACCATGAACCCAGCAGTAAGTTGGTTGTTAGATTATTTAGGTGATAGCGAACAACTCCATCGTCAATGGGTTCGTTGATTGAAGTACATTTTTGGGAGAAATATGGCTGGATGTCTGAGATTGACATCCAGCAGAGAGATATTAATTTTTTAGAGTGTGATAGCCGGCCCAAATGCGTGTTGTCGTGGTGATCCAACATAGTGAGCCAAAAATCCATGCAATAGTGGCAAACTGTTGTGGGAATAAGCAAAACAAAATAAAACAGGCAATAGTTTCAGTCCCTTCAGTCAAACCACCAATGTAATACAGAGACTTATGTTTATATACAGGGCTTTCTATATTGCGTTTCCCTGCCATAATTGCAAATGCAAGAAAGCTTGATCCTGTTCCTATAAATGAAAAAATCAGAAAAGCACCCGCAACGGCATTATGCTGTGGATCGGCTAACACAAAACCAAATGGAACCAGAGAATAAAAAAGAAAATCTAACGTAATATCAAGAAATCCACCACAATCGGTAATACCTTGACGACGAGCAACTGCGCCATCTAAACCATCAAATAATCGATTAATAACAATAAATAATAACGCTAACCCATAATGTTCAAAAGCGAGTGCTGGTAATGCGAACAAACCAATAATAAAGCCGATGAGGGTGATTTTATTGGCGCTAATACCATAACTATCAGGTAAAGCTGCTAGCCTCGTTAATGGTTGGCGTATAAGAGTAATACTGTAACGGTCGAGCATGTAGTGTCCTACTTGAATATGTTTATTGCCAAGGCCAATGTAAGACATCGCCATTTGCCGGAATATCATCATCGTCATGAGTGACCATCAATGCTGGAATATTGCGTTGTTGAATTTGGTCAAACACAAAATGACGAAATGTTGCGCGTAAGGTTTTATCTAATTTACTAAAAGGTTCATCAAGTAAAACCGCTTGAGGTTGCGATAATAGTAATCGCATCATACTGATCCTTGCGCGTTGCCCCCCTGAAATTTGATGGGTTTGTTGATGTTGTAAATGAAGTAAATCTAATTCTTCTAATGTGGTTAACGCTTGGTGCTTACGTTGATTGCCTTTAATTTCTGGTGGCAATCCAAACGCGAGATTTTGCCAAATATTCAGGTGAGGAAACAGTAAATCATCTTGAAAAACAATACCTATATGTCGCATGTTAGGTGCTAACGAGGTTATTGGTTGTTTATTAAGCTGTATTTCACCTGTGACTGTGAAGTCTGAGGTTAGATGACCTGCAATCGCACTAAGAATGGTGGACTTACCACTGCCGCTTGGTCCCATAAGTGTCATTATTTTTCCCGCTTCAACGGTAAAAGTTAACGGACCGATTACGATATTATTATTGCGGTGACGTAAAGTTAATTGTGAAACAGAAAGGGTCATACGATTACCTTTTTATTCGTGTTTGAGCGGGTGATATTTTGCGTTTTGCCAACATCATCGCGATAGTAAAAAAGACTAAAGGTAATAATCCTTGTAATAATCCATAAATCGCACTGATACGTCTATCTTGACCACTGGCAAGTGTTACCGCCTCGGTGGTTAGGGTTGATACACGGCCAGCTCCCAATATTTGCGTTGGTAGATATTGTGCAAGGCTAACACTACAGCCAACAGCAAATGCTAACCATAATGCAGGTTTTAGCTGTGGAAATTTAACTCGCCACCATGTCTGCCAACCATTTAAGCCTAAACTTCTTGCTGTTTGATCTAAGCGCTGGTCGTAACTGCGCCATGGCCCATCTAAGGTCAGGTAAATATAAGGGAAAACATAAAGCCAGTGGCTCCACATTACCCATTGCCAAAAATAGTGACCAGAGACAAAAGAGATAGCTGTTTGCATTCCAAATAATAACGACAATTGTGGCGCAACCATTGGAATAGCAATCAATACTGTCGGGATTCCACGTTGGTATTTTTGGCGATATTCAAGGCACATAATGACCATGATTAAGGCACAACAGCTGCTGAACAGTGCTAGGAAAATACTATTACTAATTAACTGTTGTAGAGGCTCAAATTGTTGTAACCAAAAACGATCACTATAACGGCTAGGAAGTAAATCAGGAAAGCGCCACCGTAAAGCAAAGGACCACACCGCTAAAATAGGCAGCATCATTAATGGCAGTAATAATAAACCATAACTAAAAAAAGCGGCAATAGATGAAGGAATACGACGGAGTGGCTGTTTATTTGCACCCTGGTATTGCCATGATGTTGCGTAGGATAATCGCCACCACTCTGCTAAACGCAAGAATCCAAAAGTAATGATGACAATACCAAATAATAATAATGCGCCAGCAGCTGCACGTGGAAGTTGGGTCAAGTCGCCATCAGTGAACCATTGCCAAATTAGCATTGAAAAAGTGCTTGGATGGGTTGGACCAATAATTAACGCCACATCAACCACGGCAAGTCCGTAACCTGCGACCGCAAAAATAGCCAAGCGTAATTTAGGCAGCCACAATGGCAGAATAACGCGATGCCATGTTTGTTGATGATTGTAGCCTAGACTTATTGATGCTTCATAAAGACGTTTTATATCGAGCTGCTTTAAAATATTGATGCTCATTAATAGTAAGAACGGTGTTTCTTTAATAGCTAACGCAAACAGTAACCCTAAACCAAAGCGATCATGAATAAGTACAGGATAAAACGTATCTGCTAGGCCTGTATGGTGCCAAACACGTGCTATCCAACCGGTTGACGAAAACATCAATCCAAAACCCAGCACAAAAGCAATATGAGGAAAAGCAAGTAATGGTGCTAATAAGCGTTCAATTTTGTGCCACTTTGGGCTAAGCCAATAGCGACGTAGTAGCAAATAAGTCCACCATAGCGCCAGTAACGTGCTACCTAGTCCTGATAATAAGGTTAAAGCAATTGAGTTACCTAGATCGGGCCAAGCAAAGAGTTGTTGCCAACCTAATAGTGATGGTCGATGCATGTTCAATGCTGGTAGCCATGCAAAAGCAGGTGCAAGCATACCAAGAAAGCCAATAATCAATGGACTTGCAAATAGCAATAATGTGACAACAAATATAATGGCTAACATAAGGCTCAAATAAACAGCAAATAAGGAAAGCTAACTTGCTATCATAATGCAAGTTAGCTTAATTTATAATAAATATAACAGTGAGTTAGTTACTGTATATGGGATATTATGTTAATTGCCATACCTTTGTTGCCATTGGTGTTCAATTGCCGCTAGCCATGTTGGGTTTGGTTCTGCAATAGAAGGGTAGGGAGTAAAGCTTGGTTTATTATATGATGACGGCAGTTGTTTAAATGCCTGTGCGTTTAAAATCGTCGGATCGCCCCAGACTTCAGTGTCAGCTTTGTGTGCTTGTGCTTCTGGGCTTAATAAAAAATTGATGGCTACTAATGCACCAGCTTTAGCACTCGCATTCCATGGAATCGCCAGAAAGTGAATATTAGTTAATGCGCCCGCATTGAAAGCATATGTTTTTGCTTTGTCAGTTAGATTGCCATTAGCAATAGCGGTAGCTGCTGCATTTGGGTTAAAGGTGATCGCTAATAATAATTGCTGATCATCTAATAACTGAATTGTTTCCGCTGTGCCTGCGGGAAATTGCTTTCCTTGATGCCATGCTACTTTGTGGAGCTGATCAAGATAATGCCATAGTGGCGCTGTAACTCGATCAAATAACGCCTGATCTTGAGGTAGCTGTAATGGTTGATATAAGGCTTTTTTGTCGGTAGTCAGTTCAAGTAGTGCTGCTTTTAAAAAGCTTGTTCCATGAAACTCCGGCGGCTTAGGGTAGCTAATTTTCCCTGGGTGTTGTTGCGCTAAAGCCAATAATGCCTTAAAGCTTTTTGGTGGGTTGGTTAGCGTTTCAGGATCATAAATAAACACCAGCTGACCAACACCCCAAGGGGCTTCTAGTCCTTGAGTCGGCTCTGAAAAGTCTTTGTCAATTGGCAATGACTTATCAACATATTTCCAGTTTGGAAGTTGGTGAGTGAAAGGACCATATAGTAAGCCATTTTGCTTCATTGAACGAAAGTTCTCACCATTGATCCATACCATATCAACACTACCACCATTATTTTTATTTGCGGTTTTCTCTGCCAATAAACGTTGTGTGGTTTCAGCAATATCCGTCACCTTAACTTGCTTTAAAGTGACACCGTAACGCTGCTGCAGCTGTGTGTTAGCCCATAACAGATAATCATTAATCTCTTGGCTACCACCCCAAGCATTAAAATAGACAGTTTCACCCTTAGCTTGAGCAAGGGTTTGTTGCCATGTTGGCATAATATTGACGTTTTTATGCTGTTCACTGGCGTGTGCCGTTACACTACTGATAACTAATGCTGCGGTTAACGTTAGCTTTTTGAAAGTAGAAAATGCTGTCATCACAGTCGATATCCTTATTGGCGTAATGATTAATTACGCATCCAGTGGTGATATTTTTTAACCCAAGCAAGCAGTTTTTGAGGAGCATGAGCTTGTTTCCATACGCCAGCGGTGTATTTTGCGCCTTCACTCATGGTTGGGTAAGGATGAATTGTGCCTAAGATCTTATTTAGCCCTAAGTTATGACGCATTGCGAGCGTAAATTCAGCTAACAAATCACCGCCATGGTGACCAACAATGGTGGCACCAAGAATCTTATCGCTACCTTTTGGCGTTAAGATTTTAATAAAACCTTCATCATAACCATCAGCAATAGCACGATCTAAATCATCCAATCCATAGTGTGTGACTTCATAATCAATCCCTTGTGCTTGCGCTTCTTTTTCATTAATACCCACTCTGGCTAATTCAGGCGCAGTGTAAGTTACAGCAGGAATAACTGAATAATCGACTTTAAATTTTTTAACCGCACCAAATAAGCTATTAACCGCGGCATACCATGCTTGATGCGCTGCTACGTGTGTTAATTGATAAGGACCTGCCACATCACCCACAGCATAAATATTAGGGTAGTGGGTTTGTAGGTATTGATTTACAGCCACAGTACCGCGCTCTGTTGTGGTAATGCCTAGTTGTTCTAAACCAAATCCTTGTACATTTGCAACACGGCCTAAAGCGACCATTACTGCATCAAACTCGATGCTAACTTGTTGGTTATTTTGTTCAACGATGGCACGTTGAATTCGTTGACCATTATCATCAAGTATTGATTCAAACTGGATAGCATTATGTTTCAATAAAATCTTTACGCCATCATGTGTGAGTGCTTGTTCAACTAACTGTGCTGCATCGCTATCTTCACGATTTAATAGTTGAGGTGATCTTTCAACAATCGTGACTTCTGCTCCTAAGCGACAAAAACTTTGTGCTAATTCACAGCCGATAGGGCCACCACCAAGGATCAGTAATCGTTTTGGAAGCGCTTTTAATTGCCATACAGTATCAGACGTTAAGTAATTGACCGTTTCTAAACCCGGAATAGCGGGCACTAATGGGCGTGCACCTGTGGCAATAACAATATTACGCGTTGTTATTTGAGTGCCATTAACTTCAACTTTCCATGGTGACAAGATGGTTGCATCTCCCGTCACGCAGTTTACGCCAAGTTTACTGTAACGTTCGATAGAGTCATGAGGCTCAACTTTACTTATTACATTTTGAATACGTGCCATCACTTGGGAAAAATCAATATTATTAATTTGAGCGTCAATACCAAGTTGTGAAGCTTTATTTATATCAGCTGCGGTATGCGCTGCACGAATCAGTGCTTTTGAGGGGACACAGCCAGTATTTAAACAGTCTCCACCCATTTTGTGGCGTTCAATAAGCGTAACTTCAGCTTTTACGGCTGCCGCAATATAAGCACTGACTAAACCACCAGCACCAGCACCAATAACCACGAGATTTTGATCAAAGTGAGTTGGCTTTTGCCATTGTTTATATTGTTTTTTAACTGCCATGGTTTTCATTATCCATTTTGCTAGTAATGGGAAAATACCGAGTAGGACTAACGATAATAAGACTGGGGCTGAAATAATGCCGCTAAGTGATTCTATTTTTCCAAGTTGAGTACCAGCATTAATATAGACAGCGGTACCCGCTAACATACCTAATTGGCTTACCCAGAAAAAAGTACGGGTTTTAATTATAGTTAATCCCATTAACAGATTAATAAGGAAAAAAGGAAATACTGGAATTAAACGTAAACTCAGTAGGTAAAATCCACCTTCTTTTTCTATACCATTATTTAATGTCGCTAAGCGATTACCAAATTTTGCTTGTACCCAATCACGTAATATAAAGCGACTTGATAGAAATGCTAAGGTTGCACCTATTGTGCTGGCAAAAGATACCATAATTAGGCTAACCCAGAAGCCAAACAATGCGGCACCTAATAACGTTAATATGGACGCACCGGGAATAGAAAGGGCAGTAACTAATACGTACAAACTAAAGAAGCCAATATACGCCGAAATTGGGTTTTCAATAATATAGTTTTGCAGGGTTAACTGTTCACGTTTAGCAGCTTCAAGGGTTAGGTATTGGCCAAGATCAAAATAAAACCAAGTCCCAATAATTGCTAATATAACGGTAACTAATAACAGTTTATTATTTTTCATCGTGGCTCCTTTGTTGAGGCTGAGGTTGAATAGGTAATGAACAAAAACCTTGTGCAGGAACATCAAGCGCAGTATTAAATTTAGCTGATAAATTTTGAAAGCTTACTAGTGCCGTTAATTCAATGATGTCATCGCTGCTATACCAAGTTGCAAGAGCAGCTAACATATCGTCACTGACATGTTGATCACTTAGCGTCATCGCTTCGGTATAAGTTAATACTGCTTGTTCTTGTTCTGAAAAATGCTCAGAAGACTGCCAGTTTGCAAGGGCTTTAATTTTTTCTAATGAATGGCAACGTTCCGCCAATTTCATACCATTAGCATCGACACAAAAAGCACAGTTATTGAGTTGAGATACGCGTACACAAACCAATGAGCGTATCACTGCATCAATGGGGGATTTTTTGCGATCAAGATAACCAAAGAATAAAGCCACTAACCAAAAAAGCATAGGTTTGCGTCCCCATAACTTAGCAGGGTTAAGTACTTTGCCAAAATGGCGCTGTTGTAACCATAGTAAAGGTTTTACCCATAATGAGAATGTTTCTTTGGTTAATATACGCAAGATATGTCCTTATCAAATGAAAATCACATTGACTCTAAGTAGCAAGACCGAGAGAACTAACATTGTATTTCATTTAATGGAAAAAAATGTGTTTATTAGAGAAATTGCTTGAAATAACAACAATCAACAGCTAATAGATGGTGAGTAATGAGGGCGAGTACGAAGTAATGATATTGAAGCGTTGACGAATGATAAATAATCGTTGTCAGACGTTAAATATACGTTTTAAGTAAGTAATGCAGAATTGACATTTAAATAAATAAAAAATCATGTTTTATTTGTTTAATGTTGACTTCGTACATGCCTTATAGAGAAATATCATTGGGTATTGATAAATAGGGGGCAGAAATAAATAAAAGAGGCACTGAGCCTCTTTATTCTTAAGCGTCACTTAGCCAGTTGACGAATATATTTATTATAGTTTTGCGAGTAGTTCGTTACGTCTACTTTCTGGTATTACAGACCAATGTTGGCCATGTATTGCACCTTCTAGTGCCCATAATAATTCTAAACTTAAAGATGCCTCTTGTGTTTTTTGTAATGCCTTGTAGGCGTTGAGTGCACCAATATCGTAAAGTTGATCAATAGTTTGAATACCTGCTTTTTTGAGCATTCTTTCATTTGAGAGGCGTAAGTTAGGTAAATCTTTTATCCTAGCTGGCGCGCAACATTCTTTTGCTTTTTTATCGGCAAGTGCTGCTTCAAGAGAATATTTAGCTTGCTCTATTATTTTTTCAGGTTGTTCCCACCACTCATCAAGAATAGCGTAATGTTTAGTTATTACAGGAAACCCACGTTTCTTATAAATGTACGGTTCTAATCCTGCTTGTTTAAATTCCTCTTCTGTTTGAGCGTTTGCTCTAAGGTGAAGTTTATTATTAACCACAAGTGCGAACATTGCTTCGCCTGCGAAAATACCAAAGCCACCAAACATAGAACGCGATTTAACATTACCTAAATGGTCTAATAATTTTAATGAATCTTTTAATATTGGTTTGTCCATACTTCTACTCGGTGAATAAATGAGTGTCACCTAACATTAAAGTAGCCGTAAATTGACTTTTATTTCTAAAGTTATTTACGAAAGAATTTTTCTACTCTAAATCGTCCATGTATTACTTTATAAATAATATTATCAATATAAAAGTATTATTTATAATTTGTAAGTCTTTTGCTTACTATTATATGTATCTACAGGGAGTATTATATTCGATCTTTTAAAAAGGTAAGTTTTAATATTAACGAAAGCTGATGAATCTGTGAGGTTGCTCATGTTTTTGAGGTCTGTCGATATTTTGTAGAAGCTTTGAGCGTAAATCATTAACAATAAAAGAAAAAAGCCAATAAAAATATTGGCTCATAAAAGCGGGGAAGTAATGTTAGCGTAAATCTTTTACTGACTTTCGCTCAACAATAGCAGGTGTCATTTCAAAGATTTGAGGTTCATGATCTTTATTCTTCATACGCTCCATTAAAATTTTAATGGCTGTTTTACCTAAACGACGCTTTGGTTGGTGAATAGTCGTTAGTGGCGGTGCGAAGTAAGGGGCAAGATCAATATTATCGTAGCCAATAATTGAAATATCATTGGGAACGCGTAACCCTGCTTGTTCAAAAGTACTGATCAGTGCCATTGCCATAATATCATTGAAACAGAAAATGGCGGTTGGGCGATCTGTCATTGCAATATACTTCTCAGCAGCCTCAACGGCTGAATTACACTCAAAGTCACCTTCAAGAATCCAGTTTTCGTTAACCGCTAAGTTTGCTTCTGCCATTGCTTTATTAAAGCCTTTTAGGCGTTCACGACATGTTGATTTATCGTTGTGGCCAGACAAGCAACCAATACGAGTATGGCCATGTTCGATAAAATATTTAGTCGCAATGTAGCCACCTTGTTCAGCATTATCCTGAATTTTATCGGTATGCGGGCTTTCTGGGCCCCAATCCATTACCACCATTGGTAGGTCTTTTTGACGCTCAAGTAGATCCAGTAATCTCTGATCAAGATCAGAACACATCACTAATAAACCGTCCACACGCTTTTCGGCAAGCATGCGTAAATAATCATGCTGCTTAGAAAGGTTACCTTCAGTGTTACATAGAATCAGCGTGTAACCTTCACGGTAGCAGTACTCTTCAACGCCATGTACAACTTCAGCAAAAAAAGGGTTGGTTGATTTAGTTACCAGCATACCAATGGTGCGTGTAGTGTTACATTTTAGGCTGCGAGCAACAGCACTTGGTGCGTAATTGAGATCTTCAACGGCTGCCAGTACTTTTTTCTGTGTTGCTTCTGCGACAAAGCGTGTTTTATTGATCACGTGTGAAACTGTTGTCGTTGAAACACCAGCCATACGTGCAACATCTTTAATGGTTGCCATATTTATTCTTCTAATAATGGGTGCTAGAGATGTTTCTAGCTAATCGTGAGGTACCAAATTGAGTAATTACTGAGATGAATATAATTCCATCTTTTTGCGTAAAGTATCCCGTTAATTATTCAATTTGGCACCAATAATGTGTCTATTACATACTTAAATAGTATTAACACTAAAAGCCGCATTTATTCGCGGCTTTATAATTATTGCATGTTTTTCAAGTGTAATCGCTTGCGTTCACATTTTACTGAGTGTTACGCGTAGTGCAACTTTTCAATTGTCTGGGAGTAAATTATTTGATAACTATCAACAAAAAAACGTAAATTTCAGCAATTTTACTGAAATTTACAACAGCCAATTAAAAAAATGATGCACATTAATACTAGGATAGTAGGTAAGGATAACCATGAACAGGATGAGGATGAACAGAAACCTGCCAACCGTAAACGTTGTTAATTATTGCAGGTTGTAATGCTTGCCATGGTGATCCATCAGCTTGAATCTTACCTTGTTGAATGATGACCATACGTTGGGCATATTGCGCAGCTAAGTTGAGATCATGTAATACGATGATAACCGCGGCACCTTTTGCTGCCATGGTTTGTGCCATTTGTAGCGTTTTATGCTGGTGGGCGAGATCTAAGGCAGATGTTGGCTCATCTAACATTAATATACATTTATCATCAGCTTGACTGAGTTGTGTTAGCACGCGTGCAAAATGGATCCGTTGCTTTTCTCCTCCTGATAAAGTGGGATATAAGCGTGGCGCAAGATGAAGAACATCAGTATTACGCATGGTTGTAAGGGTGATATCATCAATTTCTTGGCGTGACAAACAAAGAGGCATTGTGCCAAGTTCAACTACTTCTTTACAGGTAAAGGCGAAAGACAGCGAACTGTGTTGCGGTAAAATACCTAAATGACACGCCAATTCAGATCGTTGCCAATCTTCAATATTGCGATTAAAAAATGTAACCTGACCACTTTCAGGTGTCATTTCACCGCAGAGTATTTTAAGTAATGTGCTTTTACCTGCGCCATTAGGCCCAAGTAGCGCCGTGATCTCACCTGCCTTTATATCAATATTAAAGTCATCTAATAATACTTTTCCTGCTAATGTTAATTGCAAATCACGTGCCGAAATGACAGTTGGGTATGCAGAGGTTACCGTCATGCGATTCTGCCTTTTTGTTTATTTAATAAATAGATGAAGAATGGAGCGCCTAAAATAGCGGTAATAATACCCACGGGGAGTTCTTGTGGTGCAAAAGCACTACGCGCGATCATATCTGCGACAAGTAAAATTAAAGCACCTAGAATAGCTGAGATTGGCAATAACGTTTTATGATTAGGGCCTGAAATCATGCGCCCTAAATGGGGGATTACTAAACCGATAAAGCCAATAGGACCTGTAATAGCAACGGTAATACCGACACCTGCGGCACAAACAATAATCAAACTGCGCTTTAGATGTTGAACATTAACCCCCATATGACGAGCTTCAGCTTCTCCTAATAAAAAGGCGTTCAATGCATTAGCTTGGCGATAACAATAATAATAGATAACAATGAGACTCACAAAGGCAAGGCCGATACCTGACCAAGTCGCACCTGCAAGTGATCCCATTGACCATAATGAAAAATCCCGTAGCGCTTGATCATCGGCAATATAGTTAAGTAACCCCAAACCAGCACCAGAAATAGCACCAATTGCGACACCTGCAAGTAGCATTACAACCACGGATGTGCCGTTTTTATCAGTGCCGAGGTGATACACCAAATATGTGCTCAGCGCGCCACCCAAAAAAGCGAAGAAGGGCACAGCACCAATATTCATTAATAAAGGGTATTGCGCCATTAATGGGGCAAATAAAATGATCGCAAACGCAGCACCTAGGCCAGCACCTCCTGAAATACCAATAATGCCCGGATCGGCAAGAGGATTACGAAACAACCCTTGTAGCACCGCTCCGCAGATCGCAAGTATGGCACCAATCGCAATACACAATAATGTTCGTGGTAAGCGTATTTGATGGATCACTAAATCAACATGGGTGGCGAGTTGATGCTTACCTGGTAATAAAGATAAAAAACTGTCTTTATAACTGATATCCATCGGTCCAATAGCGATAGAGCTTAATAGTGCAAAGAGTAATGCACCTAGACTAATCGAATAAATGACATGGGGTGAAATACGACTAACGTTCATGGTGACATTTATCTCAGATTACGATTGTGGGTAAAAAACATGATTAAGACGCATGGCTTCATTAATACTATGAATGCCTAAGCCACCAATTAATGCCGTACCATCAATCACGGCAATGGCATTATTTTTTGCCGCAGGAGTGGCTTCTAATACCGGCATTTTTTTGATGAGTTGTGCCATATTTTTAATTGAGGCTGTGGTGCGACTGCTAAGTAAAATAATGTCGGGTTGCATTTGCAAAATAGCTTCGGTTGAAACTGGCTTATAGTTTGCAACAACGGCTGCCGCTGGGTTTATCGCCCCCGCTAAAGTAATAATACTGTCTGCTGTGGTATTTTTGCCGGCAACGCTAATTGGTCGCCCATCATGAATCATTAAGAACAATACTTTTTTCGATTGAGTCTGATGAGTATTGTTTTTTTCGATGTTTTTTACCGTCGCTGCGATAGTTTGTTTAAGTTGTTGCGCTTGTTGTGAATGTTGGGTTAAGGCCGCAACTTGATCGATTCTATGCAGTAAATCAGACACAGTTTCACCACCGTTAACAATATCAACTTCAATTCCCGATTGTTTTAAAAGGGTTAATGTTTTGGGTGGTCCCATTTCATCAGAACCAATAATACGAGTGGGGGCTAAAGCAATCAGACTTTCTGCTGACAGTTGACGGTGATAACCGACTTTTGGCAGGTTATTCGCTACAAGGGTTTTACTGGTAACATCAACGGCAATCAATTGCTTTTCAGCCCCTAACGCATTGATGATTTCAGTAATAGCCGCACCAGCACTAATAATTCGAGCAGAACTTGCTTCCGTTTGCGCATGGGCGAGAGGACTAAATATACTTGAAGCGGTGATAAATAGTGTTGCTGATAACAGTATTTTTTGAGAAACATGACGCCAAGGTGAGGCGATAAAAGAACGGTAGCTGTCCATTATTGTTGATCTTCCATTAATAGTTGCGTGGCTTTAATGTCATTTTTTTGTAGAAAAGCTAATAACTTGAGCATTTGTTCTACGGATGCTTTTTTATCAGCACCAATAACGACAGGCTTATCTGAATGTGCTTTTACAGCGGTTAATAATTGCTGTGAAAAGTTGTCCCAGTTGTCGACCGATTGACCGTCTAATGCCCAATAAGGTTCAGTCGCAACCAGATTTATCGTGATCGGATCGGCCTTGGTTGTTTGTAATATTTGGGTCGAGGTCTGCGGTAATTCCACATCTAATGATTTAATTTTTACTGTTGCGGTAAGTAATAAAAACACCATAACAATAAAGATAATATCCAATAAAGGCGTTAAATCAGGATTGAGTTCGTCTGCATTTTGCTGACTATTATTGATACTAATCATGCTGATTTGCCAGTGTAAGCCGGGTTTTCTTCACAAGTATCACACGGCTTTACTGGGCTATTATTGACATCAATGTTCATGCCTTCTAACCATAAATTACAACGATTTAAGCTGTGCTCCAGTTTCGCCATAATGCTATCTGCCCATAAACCTAATAGCTGTGAACCTGTAATCGCGGGCAGGGCAATAATTAAGCCTGCCGCTGTTGTACGCATCGCTAAACCTAAACCATCAGCAAGATCACTTGGTGTAACCGAGCCCGTTGATAGTGCAATGCCTTTAAACATTTCAATTAAGCCCAAAACAGTACCAAGTAGACCTAATAACGGACTAATCACACCAATTAAACTTAGTAATCGTAGCCCTGAACGTAATTGCTGGCGCTGTTGAAGTAACCAAATACCCGCGGCATCTTCACGTAATGGTTTAGTGAAATGACGATGAGAAATAAGCATTGCAATGCCTTTACAAAGTAATGGTCGTTGATGCTTAAGTTGGTCTGCTAACTGATCTAGTGCACGGTCATCATGTCGATTTTGTTTATCTAAAAGGGCGGTGATTTTGGTTTTTCCAACGCCCGTGCAGAGTAGTACTTGTATAAAACGCTCGACGAGAATCATGATCGTTAGTGCTGAGCATGTAAGCAGCGGCCATGTCATAAGGCCAAATTGTTGGGTGAGGTTGTCAATAACAGTCATGGTTTAGTCCAGTTTAAAACGTACAGGGATCTGTACTCGGTGGGCAATCGCCTTACCGTTCACAATATGAGAAGAAAAATGCCATTTCTTAATCGCTGTAATTGCTGCGTTATCTAAGATATGAGCACCGGATGATTTGATTAGTTTTTGCTTGAGTTGTTGTCCTTTTAAGCCAATCCAGACTTCAATCAGTACTTGGCCTTCAATTCCACGACGTTTGGCTAATTTGGGGTAATTTACAGCCCCTGGTCGCGTAACAAAGGTCGGCTTTGACACCAATTGTAATGTTTGCGCGCCCGCATTATTGATAGCGGTTGTTGCTGTTTTGTTTGATTGATTTGACGATGCTTTTACCGGTTTTAATGCAGCCTTGTTATCTGTCGTCGCTGTGGGTGCAACGGCTGGTGATATTTGTTTTATGTTTTTTGTGTGTGTGAGTGTTTTTTTCTTTACTGAAGTGACGTTTTTTTTGATCGGTGGCGCTATCTTTTTCTTTGGTGTTAGTGTTTTTTTAGGCGTCGATGCTTTTTTAGGTGCCGTTTTATCCACTGTTGTGGTCTTTGCTAAGCGCTTCATAGTCGATATAACTGGGGGCTTTACTGGCGCTGACTTTGTTGGTACTGATTCTGTTGGGGTGGATACTGGCGTTACCGTTGGTGGTGTTTTCGCCACAGCAGGTGGAACTGCAACGAAGGTTAAACTAACGTGCGGAGTATCGCTTCCCATCGTCAATGTGATGGGATCTTTGGTTGGCATAGCTGCAAGAAACATACTGTGAACCAATAATGAAACCGCCCCTGCGGCAACGTAACGTTTTGTATTCACTATTATTACCTAAAAATAACACTAAAAAGAATGTCGTCGATAGTGATTGAATATTGATGCAAAATATCACCTCCGGTGTGCGTTATCCGTTTTGTAAGCTTTTTCATATAGTTAGTAACATTATGATTAATATTGCTACTTTATTTTTAGCTATTATCCATGAAATGCGAATAATATCAATTATCATTTGCAATATTATTCAATGCAAAATATCATGCTTTCAAATGAGATTAAGAATCATTGATGGGAATGGCAATGCACCGTTTCTGCTCTGAACGCTTGCAATAAACAGCTTAAAAAGTGATAGCAAATAATCATAAATGATGTGATGTGTGTCGATTTGTCGCCAACCTTATCGAAATCACACGTTACAAGTTACTGAAGAGGGGCTAGTGAACATAGCCATTAATATGATAAATGCCGAACAATCCATATTGCCTATAAAGACACCCGCTAGTTTGGATATATCTAGTTTTGGTGCTGAAATTCTTGGAGAAAATACGCCAGATCCGTTGCGATTTGGTTTTCGACGTAAATTATCGGCACATGCTGGTGGTGGTAGTCATAACCCTATTACGCCAGATCAAATACAGCCGTTAGCACAACAGATTTTGCAGCAGACAGACTCGCCTTTTAATAAGCGTTGTTTATACGTTCATATTCCATTTTGTCGTGTACGTTGTACCTATTGCAGCTTTTTTGAATATGCGTCGAGCCAACGTTTGATTGATGATTATTTTGCAGCATTAATGGTTGAGCTTAAATATAAAGCCGCTCAGCCATGGACGCAGGCGGCACCTTTTCAAGCGGTTTATATTGGTGGTGGTACTCCGACAGATTTAACTGCGGCACAAATTAAGCAACTCGGTACTATGATTCGCCATCACTTTCCGTTAGCCACCGATTGTGAGTTAACCCTAGAAGGGCGTATTAATCGTTTCAGTGATGAGATGTTTGAGTCGGCACTTGAAGGCGGGTTTAACCGTTTTTCTTTTGGCGTACAAAGTTTTGATACGCAAGTGCGTCGTAAAGCAAAACGTCTAGATGATCGTGACGTAGTGTTGAAACGCGTCAGTGAGTTAGCGGCAACCGATCAAGCGCCAATTGTGATTGATTTACTTTATGGGCTGCCTTATCAGAATCTTGATGTGTGGCAACATGATTTGAATGATTTCCTTGATTCTGGTGCCCACGGTGTTGATTTATATCAGTTGATTGAAATGGGTAATACGCCAATGGGAAAAATGGTCGAACAAGGCCGTTTACCAGAGCCTGCCGATACTATGACTAAAGCGTCAATGTTTGAGATGGGGGTAGATTATATGGCTAAACATCATCTACGCCGTTTAAGTGTTAATCATTGGGCACGCGATAACCGCGAACGCAGTTGTTATAACAGCCTTGCTAAAACCACCGCAGAAGTTTTACCGCTAGGGGCGGGGGCTGGTGGGAATGTTGGTGGTTATGGGTATATGCAACATCGCAAACTTGAACGCTATATGGATGATGTTAGTCATCAGCGGATTCCACTCGCGATGATGGTTAAATCATCACCTCATGCCGCGGTTAATACGGCAATTAAAGCAGCGTTTGATCGCGGAGTGATAATTGCGAAAGAATTAGATAAACAAGCGGGTTGGCCATTGTTTGATTATTACATGCCATTATTTCAACAATGGCAGCAACATGGTTTTGTCGAAATAGAACAACTAGGGCATCACCGTTATTTAAATCTGACGTTAGCAGGGCAATTTTGGGCGGTAACGCTGGCGCAAGCATTGATTCAAGTAATAACTACCGCAGCTGTAAAAGCTCAACCACAACCGTGTGTAAATTAAATACATTGGCTAATTGTAATTAAAAGGATGATAACTGTGTTTACTCGCTATTCTCATGATGAATTAAAAACGAAAGTTGCTCAAATACTGCAACAGGATGAAAAGCTTCATGCCGGAGCTATTGCTGAACAACTTCAGGTGACAGAAGGTGAAGTGGTGTTATCACTGCCATCGGAGTTAGTTTTCCCACTGGCTGGTAATATGGCACAAACCATTGTTGAGGCTTTACCGAGTTGGGGCCCTGTTACTACCATCGTGCATTCAATGGGATCTATCTTTGAAGTCAAAGCACCGTTTCCCAAAGGAAAATTAGCCCGAGGCTACTATAATTTAATGGGTAAAGAGGGTGAACTTCATGGCCATCTACGATTAGATTTAGTTGAGCATATTGCATTAGTGAGTAAGCCATTTATGGGTCAAGAAAGCCATTTTATAGGCTTCTTTGCTGAGCAGGGTGAATGTGTATTTAAAGTCTATTTAGGGCGAGATAAACAGCGCAACTTATTCTCAGATCAAATTGAAAAATTTCAACAGCTCAAACTACTCGTAAATTAAATGTTTGGTTTATGAGAAGCGGTCATTAGTAAAAAGAACCATTATTTTAAAAACATGAGTTAAAAATATAATAACTACATAAAAATAGAATGTTAGTCAGTCTGCATTAAAAAGGAAGAAGGGAAATAAAATGGGTGAAGTAAAACAAGAACGACTGCAAAACCGCTTAGGACCAGAGATTAAAGAATTTCGTGAAGCGTGTTTAACACTGCAACTGGCGACGGTTGATATTAATGGTAAACCCAATGTGAGTTATGCACCTTTTGCGTTACTTGATGATGGGTATTACGTCTTAATTAGTCAGATTGCCAAGCATGCGCGTAATTTACTGGAAAATCCTCAAGTTTCTCTCATGATGATTGAAGATGAAACCACGGCCAAAACATTGTATGCCCGCAAGCGACTAACGTTTGAAGCGAATGTCAGTGTGGTTGAACGTAACACCGATCGCTGGACCTCTGCTGTGGCTAAATTACGTGATCGTTTTGGTGAGATTGTTGACGGCTTAAGTGGCTTAGAAGATTTTGTCTTATTCCGCTTAGCACCAACACAAGGGCTATTTGTAAAAGGGTTTGGTAAAGCGTTTCAAGTTAGTGGTGATGATTTAGTGGATTTTGTTCATTTAGAACAAGGCCACCGTCGGATTAAAGATGGTTCTGAAATTGAAACGCCAACGGATAAATTATAAATAGCATTTGTGCGCAGTAACAAAACAAATCCATGCCTGCTGATTTATCGCAGGCATGGTTCGTTTAGGGCGTTATAGCAGACCCTAGCGACAGCAATGATCGAGAAGTTGATCCCGATCATCGTAATTTAGAGCGAAACTTGAACTCAAGTAAATATCAGTGATAATTAACGCATACATTGCTTATTTATTCGGATCATATGATGACGGAAGAACATAAAAAGGGTATCTGGTTTGCGTATATTGCCAGCTTTCTAACCCCGTTTACTTTATTATTATCAGGAATTATCGCCATTATTTATGCTGGTTATAAACTTGATAAAGGCGCAGATGAAGTTGCCTATAGCCACTATTACACCATTATTCGTAGCTTCTTTTTGTTTCTTACTTTTTTTGTGGTGTTGGGTGTGTCGGCAGCAACAACAACGGGCATGATTGCAGGTGCTGAATACTGGATTCATAGTGAGATTTTAGATAAGGCATTGAACGTATTACCGTTTATCGGTGGTGCTATTGCTATCGTTGCGGTAGTGGTGTGGTTTGCAAAAATCATTAATGGTATGAAATTGTTAAGTCAAAACCAAGCGGTTAAGTTGTAACGTATATTTACCGTAATTTGATATAAAAAATTAGATATAAAAAAAGGATAATCGTTTGATTATCCTTTTTTTTGAATAAAAGCTTATTCAGTTATTTTGCGCAATTATTTTTTAAATTGCATAACAAGTTGATCTAATTGTTTTAGTAGATCAGTTGTTTTTGAATCTTGCTTTTTCATTGCATCAATAACGTCATCTTGTACTTGTTTGTCTTGCTTGCTGATTGCAGGATCATTCAAGATTGAACGTTGTTGCTTCTCAAGCGTAGTACGAATAGTTGTGAATTCTTTAATCAACTCAGTGCGCTTGTCATTTGAAATGTCTTTCTTCGTTGCTTCAACTTGGATTTCTTGAGCACGCTTGATTAGTTTTTCTGGTTGGTAGCCCATTGCTTTAACTTTATTGTTAAATGCTGTTTCGTAAGCTTTCATCTCAGTGATCAGTTGCGGGTTTGCTTTTAATGTCTTCACACGAATAGCGGCAAGTTCTTGCTGGATTTTACCAATTTCAGCGGCAACGTGTTGTTGCTCTGCTGTGATTTTTTGAGATGCTACCACAGAGGCATTCGGAGCATCTTGAGCCATCGCTACTGTTGGTGCAGCTGCAAATGCACAAGCTAACGCAACGGGTGCAGCTAATTTTAGAAGCTTGGTTTTTAAGTTAGATGTTTTTGTTTGCATTATGGTTTCTCTTTTGTTCGATGAATAACATTCTTATTCAAGAAGGCGTGAGAGAGCATTAGAAAGCAAGTCTCATCGTGATTAATCTTGAAGTGCTTATGACATAACATACGCGTCAAAATTTAGGGTTATGTCATATCATTGTCATTAAGTCTGAAGCTAAACTGAATTGTAAACGCATACTTTAGCAGTTCATCAGTAAGGACGATATATATATATAATCAATCTAATGATCCGCTAAATAAATTATCACACAAATTGATTTATCCGCTTAAAGCATAGATAATCGATTCTCATAATTCTCAGAATTTGAGTGTTCAATAATCTGAACTGAATCCTGTTTAATTTTCCTACCGTTTAGCCATTTTTTGATTAAAACGATAGCTGAAATCCCCTCTATGCTGGAGTTCATATGTGCCAAGATTGCGGTTGTTCATTACCGAGAGGTGATCACCATCATCACCAACTACAAGCAAACCCACAATTAAATGATAAAAAGACATTATCCGTTATCCATAAAATTCTAGATAAGAATGATGTTGAGGCTACGCATAATCGTGCCCATTTTGAAGCACAAAATGTGACGGCATTTAATTTGATGAGTAGTCCTGGTAGCGGTAAAACCACATTACTGGAGCATTTACATAAGTACACCGATTTAAAATACGCAGTTATTGAAGGTGATCTAGAGACTTCGCGTGATGCTGATCGCTTAAAAGCACACGGTATTGACGCATACCAAATTCAAACTGGTTCTGCATGCCATCTTGATGCCTTCATGGTGCATGGCGCATTACACCATGTTGATCTTAAAAATCTTGATATTTGCTTTGTTGAGAACGTGGGTAACTTAGTTTGTCCTGCAAGTTACGATGTGGGTACGCATAAAAATATTGTTTTAGTTTCTGTTCCAGAAGGTGACGACAAGATTGAAAAATACCCAGTGATGTTCCGTCGTGCGGATGTGGTTTTGATCACTAAATGCGATCTATTACCGTATTTTGATTTCAGTGTTGATGAAGCAAAAGCACAACTGAAGAAACTGAATCCTGATGTCGAAGTGATTACGCTATCAACCAAAGATGAAACAACTTTTGCGCCTTTAGTTAAGTGGTTAACTGCTAATCAACGTCCACAGGAAGCGTAATTATGTGTTTATCGATTCCATCGCAAGTTGTAGAGATTCACGAAGATAATACCGTCACGGTTGATACTATGGGCGTAAAACGTCGCGTAAGTTGTCATCTATTAATGGACCCACTTGCTATTGGTGAGTATGTATTGATCCATATCGGTTTTGTCATGAGCAAAATCGACGATAAAGATGCACAAGAAAGTCTTGAAATGTATCAGTTTATTATGGATGAATCAGGGCCACTTCCAATATGAGTTTCGATTTAAAAAAACTGTATGAAGGCTTTCGCGATGCCGATACAGTATTAAGTTTAGCTGAACAGATTAAGCAACTTGCAGTTGATTTACCTGAGCCGATGCAAGTAATGGAAGTGTGTGGTGGTCATACACATACCATTATGAAGTATGGTTTAAAGCAGCTATTACCCGAGAATATTGATTTTATTCACGGCCCTGGCTGTCCTGTGTGTGTGATGCCTAAAGAGCGCATTGATCACGCTGCGGCATTAGCGAGTCAACCTAATGTGATTTTAGTGACATTGGGCGACATGATTCGTGTTCCTGGTTCAAAAGGCAGCTTGGCACAATATCGCGCTAAAGGGTGCGATATTCGACCAATTTACGATCCGTTAGATTGTTTAACCATAGCGCTTGATAATCCTGATAAAGACGTAGTTTTCTTTGCGATTGGTTTTGAAACCTCAACCCCAATGACGGCGATTTTGATTGAACTTGCCGAGCAACGTCAGATCAATAACCTTTATTTTCATATTAACCATGTATTAGTGCCACCTGCAATTGATGTAGTAATGGCTGATCCTGCGGTGAAAGTGAATGCGTTTATTGGTCCTTCACATGTAAGTGTTATTGAAGGTGCCAAAATTTATCGCTCGGTAGTTGAAAAATATCAAACGCCAGTCGTGGTTGCAGGGTTTGAACCGGTTGATGTGATGGAATCTATTCTGCGCTTAACCAAGCAAAGAGTAGCAGGCATTGCTGAACTTGATGTGCAATATACTCGCGCGGTAACAGAAGAAGGTAACACGGTTGCTCAAGCGGCGGTTAAACGTTGTTTTGATATTCGTGATAGTTTCCGCTGGCGTGGTTTAGGGCCGATTGCTAACTCTGCATTACAACTTAATGCAAAATACCGCCATCGTGATGCTGAAATTAAATTTGCTGCTTGCTTGCCAATGACGCCTATTGATGATCATAAAGCGTGTCAATGTGGTGATATTCTACGCGGTTTAGCAAAGCCAAAAGATTGTAAAGTCTTTGGTCGTGGTTGTACGCCACAAACGCCACTTGGCAGTTGCATGGTGAGTTCAGAAGGTGCGTGTAATGCGTATTTCCGTTACCGAGGTGTAAAATGAGTGAACAAGATTTCTCCGCTTTATCGACTACAAAGTCTATTCAACTAAGTCATGGCGGTGGCGGTCAGGAAATGAATAAACTCATTAAAGGTTTATTCTTTAAAGCGTTTGATAATGCGATTCTGCGTAGCGAAGAAGATGCTGCAGTATTAACCCTTGAAGGTAAAACTGCCTTTACTACTGATTCATTTACAGTGTCACCGTTGTTTTTTGCTGGTGGTAACATTGGTAAATTAGCCATTGCAGGCACTGTGAATGATTTAGCGATGATGGGTGCACAACCGCAATATTTAAGTTGTAGTGTGATTATCGAAGAAGGTTTTGAAATCGATAAGCTTAAAACCATCGTGAGTAGCATGGCCAACGAGTTAAGCATCTCTGGTGCTAAAATCGTTTGTGGTGATACTAAAGTGGTGCCTAAAGGTTGTGCTGACGGTATTTTCATTAATACCACCGGTGTTGGCAAAATCATGCAAACAGGCATTTCAGTGCGTAACCTTGCTGATGGTGATGCAATTATTGTTTCGCGCGATGTCGGTCGTCATGGCGCGGCTATTTTAATGGCGCGTGAAGGCTTAACCCTTGAATCAGAGCTTATCAGTGATTGCAATACGCTATGGCCTGCGGTTGAAGCATTAATTGCGGCAGGGCTTGATATTCATGCAATGCGTGATGCAACCCGTGGCGGTTTATCTGCGGTATTAAATGAATGGGCGCAAGCCTCTGATGTGGGTATCAACCTTGTTGAAGATGATGTGCCTGTCAGTGAAGAAGTGCGTGGCCTATGTGAATTATACGGGTTTGAACCGTTTGATTTAGCCAACGAAGGCACGTTCATTATTGCATTGCCCCAAGCACAAGCGCAAAAAGCATTAGAAGTGCTTGAAGCCTTTGCCGCTTGTGAAAACGCAGCTGTGATTGGTTCAGTTAATAATGAACATACGGGTCGTGTAATTCTAACCAGTGGTTGGGGTAGTCGTCGTTATCTTGACCTTCCTCAAGGTGAATTATTACCGAGGATCTGTTAATGCACGAGTATTCCATTGTTGGCGCTTTAATCGAACAATGCGAACAACATGCTCGTGATAACAATGCAGACAAAGTCACCCGTGTTGCGATTAAAGTCGGCATTTTAAGTGGGGTAGAACCTGCCTTACTTGAAACCGCTTTTCAGACTTTTAAGCTGGAAGGTATTTGCCATGACGCTGAGTTTGAAATGAACATTCAGCCGCTGGTGTTATCCTGCCTCGAATGTGGACAAGAAACCACTCATAACGAGCGCAGCATTATTTGTCAGCATTGCGGTAGTAATCGCACCCATGTTTTAGATGGTGAAGATCTAATGCTCATGCAGCTAGAAGTCGAGCAAAGCCAAGACGCATAAGCAGCGATTATCGTTAAAAAAGGCCATATCAGTTAATGCTGGTATGGCCTTTTTTATTGGAGGAAAATCAGGTTCGAGTCATCGAGTCATCGAGTCATCGAGTCATCGAGTCATCGAGTCATCGAGTCATCGAGTCATCGAGTCATCGAGTTACTTTACCTCTCCGTCATTCCCTACAGTGAATGCCCGCGAGGGCGATAGGGAATCTACTATCCGCGCGTTGTAGAGTGCTTGTTTTTGTTGATGTCTGTGATGCTCAAACATGCGGTGAATAGATCCCGGATAGTTTCGTTCCTCAACTTCCGGGATGACGGATAATAGGCTGCATCATTTTCAACAATAAATGCACAAACCAATCTCGACACTATTTACAACGAATGCCCGCGAGGGCGATAGGGAATCTACTATCCACGCGTTGTAGAATACTTTTTTTGCTGATGTCTGTAATGCTCAAGCACGCGGTGAATAGATCCCGGATAGTTTCGTTCCTCAACTTTCAGGATGACGGGAAAATAACCTTTGTCATTTCCTCCAATGAATGCCCGTGAGGGCGATAGGGAATCTACTATTCGCGCGTTGTAGAGTTACAGTTTTCATTGGAATTCTAGCATGTCCTTATGGACATTGGATGACGAAGATTTACTGTTAATACAGTTAGAATTCGAGTAAAACTAAGACGTATTAAAGAGCGTTTATAGATAAAAACGAACATACTCGCTAACGCAAGGATGGCCTTTTTTGCTTGTATATCAAATTGTTAATATTTTTTATATTAAGTTTTATAGGTGATTATATTGTTAATTAGTAGTACAGCTATTCTTTTATTCTTTTATTCTTTTATTCTGAGTTTGTGATTTGTTTATCATTCTGTATGGTAAATCTAATTAAATGTAAGTTTTTATTTATATAAAAACTTACATTTTTTTATTAGAATAGTATTAATTTTAGCTGGTAAGTTTTGGCATAATTACAAAGATGGTTGTAATAATGAATTACGAAAATATTATAAATGATATAACTAGTTTAATTGGGTTGACATTAAGTGCAATTAATGCATCAACATCCAATATTTCTATAGATGAAATAGATGTAGAGCGTGGATTCTATTATGTTGTTTCTAAAAGTACAAATAAGAAAACAAAAAGGAATATAAAAGAAATAAAGCTTATATTTGAAGCATTAGATAGAGATGGCTATTGTAATGTTGAAGAAGTATTACAAGGTTCTTCGTCTAGTCGAAATCATCCAGAAACCATTTTTGCTAATCTTCCATATGTTCAATTCTTTAAATATGAACGTAGGAAGCACTTAGTATTAAGAGATTTTCATGCACATAAGTTTGGTGCCACTCAAGAAGTACCAAAGAATGAGCAAAAAAAGCTTCGTGATTCAATTTTAGAATATAAGAAATTTAGTCAAGGAAAGTTTGCATCTGAATTGGATGAAATTGTTAGTGAATTAAAAAGCAGTTTTGATGAATTGCATATTAAATCACCTGGTTTATTAATTGAGAGTAATATATTTCAAATAGTAAAAAAGCTTGAAACTATTAATGATGTAGTAAAAAAAACATCTGTAAATATGACATCGACAAAAAATAAAAACATTCAAGATTATAATAATGAATTAATTAGAGATAATAATTTTGATATGTCAGATTTGGTTGATTTATCATCTTTCACTGGTGTTGTTGACGATGAGCTAAATTTAGATGTTGTAGATGATGAGGATATCCCTAATAAAAACGCTCAGGAAATAAAGGTTCCATACATTCGTAGGCAGACGCCTAGTTTGTTTACTCTGTATGAACGTCTTCATTATGATGAAATTGAAATTCAACCTGATTATCAGCGAGGTGATAGAATTTGGGATGATAATCGTAAATCTAAATTGATAGAATCTATTTTTATGGGACTTCCTTTACCCATTTTTTATTTTGGGGAAAGAAAAAAAAATGATAATTGGGTTGTTATTGATGGACTTCAAAGATTAACTACTATTCAAGATTTTATGGCAGGTGAGCTAACTTTGAAATTGCCTTATGACTCTCCTGTGAGTGATCTTGATGGTATGAATTTTAAGGATTTTGAGGCTCAAACTCATCGTAAGTATATACGAGCTATTAAAGAGTATGAAATTACGGCATATATTATTGATGTTGAAGATGAGAATGATGAAAATAATAGGTTTATTATTGAGTTATTTCATCGTATTAATACTTATGGTGTAAAGTTAAGTGATCAGGAAATAAGATCTGCAATTAATTTTGGTAATAGTGTTTTTTATTTGAAATTTGTTGCTTCATCTAAGACATTTACTGATGCTACAAATGATGCCGTTAACCATAAGCGACAAAAAGATCTAGAGTTATGTTTAGGTGCATTATCTTATATGTTATATGGATTTAAAGATTTTAATTATAATAAATATAACGATTTTTTAGTTGAAACAATGAGATGGTTTAATAATCAAGATTTTAATAAAGTTAAGCGTGATGATGGTAGTATAGATTATCTATCTAAATCACCAATAATAATTGATATAACATCTAGATTTGAGTCTAGTTTGTCTTTTTGTAAGGAAATTTTCCATGAAAATGCATTTAGAAAATCAATTGGTTCAAGAAAAAATGATCCTATAAGTAAAACATTATTCGAAGCATTAGTTTCTTTATTTTCTAATGCTGATTTAACACAAAGAAAAATCATAAAAAATAATAAAGATAAGCTAATTGAAATATTATATGATGCAATTAAAAATGATTCTAAAGAATATTCGAATTGGATTAGCGAAATATATGAAAAAAATAAGAGAGGGTTTAATTACTCATTGTCTCAATCAACAGGTAAAAAAGTTACTATATTATATCGATTTGAGTCTTTAATTAATATAGTTTATAAGGCAACTGGTTGTAAACTAGAAATAGTTCCTATCGTTAAAGAGTTAAAATAAGATGATAAATAAAATTAAACTTGAAAATTTTAAGTGTTATAGAAAAGTTGAATTTAATTTAAGTAGTTTAACTGTGTTTTGTGGAAATAATTCAGTAGGGAAAAGCACGGCAATTCAATCTTTAGCTATAGTTTTCCAAAATAAATTTAAAAAAGAATTATATTTAAAAGGTAATCTTGTCGATTTTTCTGATGTTAAGGATATTTTTTCTCGTCACGCAGAAGTTGAAGACTCTCACTTGAGAGTTTCACTTGATATAGATAAGGTTACTTATTCTTGGGGGGTAGATGATGAAAAGGAACAAAGTTTATTAAGAAATAAGTTGGTTATAAAGTCTGATGAAGTCCATAATAAAATACCAGAGCTTTATTTTAATGATAAAGGATTTCAATTTCTACAAGCTGAACGTTTTGGTCCAAGGGTATATTTGGAAAATAACAATGATGAATTGATAATAAATTGGCTTGGATCTAAAGGTGAATATACATTTGATGTTTTGGCTCATGTTTCTAATCAATTAAAAAGATTATCTGACGAAGATAAAAGAATTTTTAATAATTCTGAAGGTACTAGTATCCGTCGTAATATAATTAATTGGATGTCAGAGATATCTCCTGGTTTTAATTTTCAGTCTGATACCGTTACAGATGTAGGTATTAGTCATGCTCAATTTAGTGCTTATGGCTCTGCAAATACAAAACCTATCCATATGGGGTTTGGTTTAAGTTACTCTCTTGGTATAGTTTGTGCACTATTACTAACTCAACCAGGAGGCTTAGTTATTATAGAAAATCCAGAGGCCCACTTGCACCCAAGAGGGCAAAGTTATTTGGGACGATTGATTGCTCGTGCAGCTTTATCCGGTGTTCAAGTTATAATTGAGACTCATAGTGATCATTTGTTAAATGGAATTAGAGTTGCAGCTAAATTAGATAATGACTATGAAGATGGTGAATTTAAAGTATTTTATGTAATTGGAGTACCAAATAGTGAAAGTGAAGTAAAAGATATTAATATTGGATGTAATGGTCAATTATCTGAATGGCCAGATGGATTTTTTGATCAACAAGCTATGGATATAAAGACTTTACTTAAAGGAGAGGAAGCTAGCTCCTCAAGAGAAAGGATATGAGTGTAATTAATGAATCAACAGTGTATATCACAAGATGTAGTTTTTGGAGTTTATCTGATATAAAAAAATTATCAGATGTTGATAACTTGCTCTCCAATTTTGATGGAATATATAAAGATTTTAGACGTTCAAAAAATATAAAAATTGAATGTTCAAGTGATTTGACTGATAAAGTAGTTAATTCTACATCTATTCAAGATGATTTATTACAATTAGCAAATGATGACTATGGTGTTTTTTCATATTATTTAAGTCTTTTTGATAAGTGTTTCTCTGAATATGTTTTATATAATAACTCTGAAACTATAGATCATATTATAAATAATCAAAAAAAATCTGATTATATGAGAAAATATGCTTTAGTTATAGATAGAGGTATTAATTTTTTTCCAAATATTAATAATGAAAATTATACATCATCATGGACTGAAACTTTAAATTTAAACTCATCTTATATTTCAAAAAGTAATAGCGATGATGAGTTTATAAAATGGTCAAAGTGTAATTATGAATATTTAATATTCCATCCGGAAATTTCGAATACAATAAAAACTATTAAAATAGGAACTATTAATGATTATAAGGAAATAATATCCCATGCTTTAAACTCTCTTAATCAATCATATTTTATTATATCTGAAGATCCTAATAAGAATGAAGATGATTTGACAGTTATATCTAGTTTAACTGGAATTATTGGTAGAACATTATCATGTTCTAGGCAAGGTAAAAATAAAGTTGAAGTTGTATTTCCTGATAAAGGGACTATTAATTGTGAGTATCATTTGAAAATTAATGTTAATGATAAAAATATTGCTATACCACATGGTAAAGGTAATCCGATTAGAATTTACTTTGCTCTCAAAAGTTATAACGGCGAAAATAAGAAAAAAATAATGGTTGCACATATAGGTAAGCATTTATAATAAAAGTAAGCGGTTTATATAAATCGCTTACTGAAAAATTTATTTTTACTATAAATTATTGGTATAGCTGTCAATTAACATGATTCATTTCAATTGGATCTTCTGACATTTTTAAAATAGCTTCTCTAATTTGTTATTTTTAGAGAAGGTATTCTATAGTAGGTTCAACAAGTATTTATAATTATATTCATGATATTAGATACAATATATGATAAATAAAGATAATGACTTATATTTTAAAAGATTAAGTTACTTGATTTTATTTATAAAATCATTAATTGTATTTGCAATACCTAAAGCTGCAACAAAAGGAACACCATTACCGATAGTTTTAAATTTATCGCTCAATGTCATTGTTGGTGGTAATTCAAATTCTGCTGGTAATGATTGAATCGCAAGTGCCTCTGCTGCACTCAATCGTCGAGCCTTATAAGGATGTAAATGAACCTCATTATTACCATAAGCAGCAGTAGGTGAATAACGCCAACGATGCAATCTTTTAAATGATTTCTTGCTTGTATCGCCTTCAGCAACAATCTTAAATTTATCTGACTTAGGTGTGAAAAATGCGTTAGCGTTTGGATGATTTAAAACATTATTCTTATCAAACCAATGTTGAATAGTTAATTCTTTTATAATATTTTCAGGTGCGAGAGTTGTCATATCTTCAGCAAAAACAGCAGTAGTAGGCCATGATGGTTTCTTTAATGACTCATCTCGTGAAAATTTCATATGTGATTCCCAATTAAATAATTCATCAGGAATTATCATTGCATCTAAGGATTCTTGATCGATATGTTGTGAAATGTGATTAACCTTAATTCCAAACATTAAAATACGATCGCGATCTTGAGGCGCACCATATTGAATACAATTGACTAAATGATCTGTAATTACATAACCAACTGTACGTAGATCTGCTTTTAGTGTTTCATAAAACTCACGGTGACGTTTAGTGCGCCATAAGCCTTTTACATTTTCAAATAAGAAGAAATCTGGTTTATGTTGAATAATGGCATCAACGTAAGTACGCGATAATCGACCATTTTCACCTTCTTGACCTTTGTTTTTCCCACCTACGGAAAAATCAGGACATGGAGGGCCACCAATAAATCCAACTAATTCACCGCTAGACTGTAATGAGTTTATTTGGTCGGCAATCATCGCTACATTAGATCCATCACCAACAAATTCTTCAACACTACAAAGGTAATGATTAAATTGTGGTTCAGGTAGCGCCATTACTTTTCTTGAATACTTATAAGCATTTAAAAAAGAAGCATGATATTCATTTACTGCCGCTATTTTAAATCCTGCTTTTTCAAATCCCAGATCAAGGAAACCGGAACCAGTAAAAAATGAGAAAATGCTAGCCATAAAAAACCTCGGAAAAAATGAAAGACTGCGGATTTTACACTGTATGTACATACAATACAAAGTTAGCTTTATTATATTTTTTAGGCGTTATTATATTTGATATATATCAATCTGAATTGAGTTTTGACCCCACAAAAAAGCCCCATCACTAAAAGCAATGGGGCTATTTAATTTAATAGAATAAACCTTAACGGCGGCGCATTTTCAAGAACAAGGCACCAGCACTTAAGTTGCTGCCATCAAGTTCTAACTTGCGGTTTGTTACGATAGGGAAGTTCTTACCTACACGTAAACAGATGCGATCTGCTAGCACTTCATTAGCAAAGTCACTACCTGCAAGGGTAACGGCTTTAATGCCACCTGTTTCGTCCATACGTTCGATCCAGTTAGCAATATAGTCTGCTAGTGAGTCCATCACACCAAAGGCAAGTTTGTCATAGTCGACTTCATCAACCACTAAGCTAAAGCTCATTAAACTGCCGAGCATTTTTGCCCAATCAATGGTGCGTTTGCTATTTACCATGTCTAATGAAAAATCAACACGATGACCTTGGTTACTATCATTGTGTAGTGATTTAGCAATCAGTGCATCGTTAAGATATTGAACGCTATCATGCCCCGATTTTGATAGGCCAAGAACCGTTGCAATAACAGCAAATAATCCTGAAAGTTGATCATTGCACTCATTCAAGACTAGCTTGTTAAGTGCATTATAACTCACCGGTATTTGCTGCTTAAATTTAGCCAATACTTCTGCTTGCTCACCCGCAGCTAATACTGCAATCATTTCTGCACCAGAATGTGGCAGGGTAGGCATTACTAAGAAGGTATCTGTACGAGTGAATTTATCTTGGCTGACAATTTCACCAGCAGCATAACGACCAAAATAAATCGCGGCACTATGACGACCAACACCTGATTCTAACATTCCGCCATGCAATGCACAGATAGGCAAGGTATGAGCTGGAACATCATTAGCATGATTGGGTTGGTAATCAAACCGAATGCGGCGTTTGCTCCAATAGGCGTTTAGGCCATTGATGCAAGCCTGATCGTGTAAAGGCTCAACCGATTTAAACGGCACGAGAGGATGAATAGCAGGATCACTACAAACCTGACTCCACCCTTTATTAATGCGTGCAATTAACGGTTGTTGATGATTGGTTTCAATGTGTAAATAATCGATACCGCGCACACGTAACATTTCAGTGAGTACTGTTAATACACGATTGTAGCTAAAGCAGAGATCATATAAAGGTTGATCAAGCTGAGCATGGTGACGTTTAGCGCGAACAGTAACACGGGGTTTTTCTAAGCTTGATAACGCTAATACATGGATTGATGGCACGATAAAATGCATCGGTACATTATTAGGGTTACAGATAATAACTTGTTGACGCTGGTGCTGTGTTGCAGCAATCGGACCACGGCTTAGATGAAACTCGTGTTGTTGGTTGTTAGGCAGCGGTAAGCTAAAGCTAACATGACCCGTGTTCATTACCGTATCAGCCCATTGCTGAATTTGTTCCTTGCTAATCGAGGAATCAACCAGATTTTCACCATGGCAATGGGAACAGGTAATGCCAATCTCACCAAAGAGTTCAGATTGGTTATCACCAAGAGCGGGTTCGCAATAACTGCAAAACGGTAGCTGATGTGGCGTTGTTGTTAAAGGAACAATACGCCCTTCGCGGTGACGAATTTCTTTAATTGAAGAGTCAATCAGCCAAATAGACAGTAAAAAATCTTTTGCTATTTTGTCTGCTAGTGCTTCAAGTTGTGGTTGGGTGCCAACGGCTTCAATGATATAACGATTTTTTTCATAGCCAATGGTAATTTCTACTGGTTGGCTCGCTAAATAATCGTTACATAATTGCGCGTAGAAGGGCACAGGACGTGAACAGGTAAAAGAAAACTGAATTAATTTCATTGTTCAATACCTCGCTTGTAAGCAGTTGGAATCAGGCTGTTAATATCAATATTGTTCACTTTTTCGCAATCTATGTCGAGTGCGGAAAGGTGTTTAATCAATGCAGACTCCATAATCGGTATTGCAGCATTAATTTTAGACGTTAAACCCATGTGCATAGGTTCTAAAACTGTTGGTGTTACCCCTAAAACATACGTTTTTGGACGATCGCCAACCAATTCCATCATGATTAATGTTTGTAGCATTTCAACTTCGTGAGCACTACCTTGCCAATCGATTTCAGCAGGGGCTTTATCAAAGTCAAAGAAATACACTTCACCAGCATCTACATCAGCGGCATTAACAGTATCAACCACAACCAGGTGGTCGTATTGGGTTAATGTCGGAATAAGACAATGTGCTAACGTGCCGCCATCAATAAGATCAATCTGATGGTCGGGGTGCGTAAAGCGGTAATTTTCTGTGAGATAATTGACGAAATGTACGCCGACTCCTTCGTCGGCGTACAAGACATTGCCAATACCAAGCAGCAATATCTTCATTTGCGCTAGTGGCCTTTATTTTTTGAATGACTATTGTGGTGAGCATGATGCTGGACTGGATGATTGCCTTTATCTGCTTTTTTTACGTTTACTGGGTGGTAATCGTAACCAGACATAATGGCATCAGCTGAACCGTTACGGAAACGGATCCCTGTCCAAATCACCATATACACGTGGATCAATACAAAAATAATGAATGCCCAAGTAATATAATGGTGCCATTTACGCACTTCATCTAACCCGCCCATCGCGTATGCGACCCATTGAGCAGGTTCCCACATCATGCCACCAATACCTAAGTGGTACACATTAGCATATAGCGTTAAGCCAGTCACACACATGAAGATGGCAGCGATAGAAATCCCTGCATAAACCATGAGTTGCAATGGACCATAAGCGCCATGGTGGGGTGCATTACCCATCCAAAAATAGGCTTTGATCTGTTTTACCCAGCTCTTTGGACTGATGATGTCCTGAATTGAGCGGCGTTCAACATTACTGTGGCTGAAAAAGAACAGATAGACACGAATTAAGGTCACGGCAATTAAAATAAAGCCTAACACCTCGTGTACTAAACGGATCCAGCCTTGCTCAAGCACATTGGTGCTATTGGGTGCAACTAAAAACGGCCAAGCAATATAAAAGCCAGTAACAACTAACCCAAAAATTGCAAAGGCACGTAACCAGTGACATAAACGGATAATGAATGAAAATACATAGGATCGTTTATACAACACGGTATCTGTTGACATGATAAATCCTTAGTTACATTGCCTGAGCTGGAATACGGAATTCACTCAATGATTGGCCTTTATAATCCATTACGTGTACTGAACACGCCATGCAAGGATCAAATGAGTGAATAACACGTAATACTTCTAGCGGTTTTTTCGGATCTTCAAGGTGTAAACCCACTAACGATGCTTCGTATGGTCCCACTTTGCCGTTACCATCAATAGGACCTGCGTTCCATGTTGTTGGTACTACTGCTTGGTAGTTTTCAACTTTTGCATCTTTAATGCGTAACCAGTGACTCAAGAAACCACGCGGTGCTTCAATGATGCCTACACCTTTGTATTCTTTATCAGGATCAATGGTAGGTTCAATGTAAGTTGTGTGGTCTGAATTGAGGTTATGCACCATAGATTCAAAGGTTTCTAAACCATAACGAGAGATAGTTAATGTATGCAGCATACGTGCAGCAGTACGACCAAGCGTGGTAAATAACGCACCAGCAGGAAGGCCTGTTTGTTTTAGGAAATCATTTACAATTGGTGTTACACGAGGGTTCCCCTGTGCGTAGTTAACAACCATTGTTGCAAGAGGACCTACTTCAACAGGTTCGCCATTATAACGTGGTGATTTTACCCAAGAATATTTACCTGCTTCGTTGATTGTCGGGCGTTTACCAACAATAGTCTCGCGCTCAATAAATGGGGTGTGCTCAGGGATAGTTGTGCCATCGTATGGGTGTTGAGGCTTATTAGCGTCATACCATGAGTGAGTTACATCTTCCGCAATCAGATTAATATCAATTTTTTCTGCTTTAGATAAATCTTTATTACGAATAACGCCACTTACGAATAAGTGATCATCTGGGTTAAGTAAAATAGATTCACTACACATGAAGGTATCAACATTACAGCCACCAAGCACACTTGGCGCTTTACCGTAAGCGGCTGCCGCCATTAAAATATCAGCTTGATATGCACGTTCAATAAAATCTGCAACGTGTTGATATTTTTGCTTAAATTCTTGTAGGCGAGCAGGGTCTAGCATGTCGCGTACACAGGTTACGCCACCAACAACAATTGATTGTGGGTGTGGGTTTTTACCGCCCCAAACCGCCATTGATTCAGCTGCAATACGTTGAACTTCAAGAGCTTTAAGGTAATGGCTTAAACCGATTAAGTTTTGCTCTGGTGTGAATTTGTAAGTTTTGTTACCCCAATAAGCATTAGCAAATGGACCTAACTTACCTGTATTGACTAAGCCCTGTACTTTTTCTTGTGCAGCACGTAAATCACCTTCACCAGCAGCCATTGGTGTTGCTGAATATTTCATTGCCTCAGCCGCAGCTTTTGCAGGATCAGCACTTAAGGCAGAAACAACATCTATCCAATCTAAACCATGCAGAATGTAGAAGTGCACAATATGGTCATGCAATTGCAGGGTAGTTAGAATCAAGCTTCGAATGTATTTCGCATTGATAGGTACTTGGGCATTGATTGCATCTTCAACTGCTAACGTACCACATAGGTAGTGTGATGATGTACATACACCACAGATGCGTTGCATTAATAGGCCGACATCGTATGGTGTACGACCTTTCATGATAATTTCAAGACCACGAAATAGGGTAGAAGATGCCCATGCCTTGTTGATTACGTTATTCGCATCAAGTTCAACTTCGATGCGTAAGTGGCCTTCGATACGAGTAATGGGATCGATAACGACGCGCTTGCTCATGAATTATTCCTCGACTTTTTTAGCAAAAATACTGCTGACGGCGTGTGCACCAATACCAACGGCAGTGACACCTAAAATAACGGCACCAATGGTATCTGCGGTAGCATCTAAACCATGGACAGGTTGACGGCTTAATGGTTTTTCGAAATCTGCCATGTCATCCCAAAAATCAGGTTCAGAACAACCGATACAACCATGACCTGCAAGTACTGGCCAGCTGGTGTGGGCATTAAAACGCTCTGTAGGGCAGTTGTTATAAGTGTAAGGACCTTTACAACCCATTTTAAATAAGCAGTAACCTTGTTTGGCATTATCATCACCAAACTGAGTTACGAATTCACCCGCATCAAAGTGACCACGGCGCTCACAGTTATCATGAACACGTGCGCCATAAGCCCATTTAGGACGGTTGAAAATATCTAATGCAGGTAGGCGACCAAACATGATGAAGTACATTAATGTACCAGTAATGTTGGTCGGGTTTGGTGGACAACCCGCAACGTTAACCACTGGACGGTCAATAATCGTACCGACACTTTTTGCGCCGGTTGGGTTAGGGCGTGCGGCTTGGATACCACCGAAAGATGAACATGTACCCACACAAATAACGGCGGCTGCATCTGCGGCAACGCGTTTAATCAGTGAAATACCCGTTTCAGCTTTGCTACCTATAGTAAGGAAGGTACCGTTGTTAGCTGTTGGTACGGCACCTTCAGCAGCAAGTAGGTATTGACCTTTGTAGGCTTTCATTGCGTTATCAAGGTTTTCTTCTGCTTGATCGCCAGCGGCAGCCATGAGCACTTCTTGGTATTCAAGTGATACATGTTCAAACAGTAATGTACTAATATCTGGTGTAGTACTACGTACTAATGATTCAGAACAACCAGTACATTCGGCAAGGCTCAACCATATAAGTGGTACACGATCTGAAAGCTCTGCAGCTTCGGCAACCATGGTACTAAAAGGTAGGGGTAGTGCCAGTAATGAAGTGATGGTTGCACTCCAAATCATGAAGTCACGACGGGTAATGCCATTTTTTTCAAGTTTTTTCTGAAAAGAACCCTCACGAAGAGGTTTCATTTTTCGAAGCTCGGCAAGACGTTTTTGGCCGAGTTCAAAAAGGGCTGCATGCGAATCCATCTATCAACCTTGTTAGCTATGATTAAATATACTTTGAAAGTATTACTATTTAATATTATGACTTAAATCAATACAAATATTTGATCTACATCAGATTTTGAAATTTTGTGTGACAATATAAAAAGTCAAAAATGATGCTATGCATAATTTAACGTTCGGTAATGATAAACGTTATTATTTGATAATATTGCGGTGTTTTTTTTTATGGTAACGCAATGATAGCTAATGATTTTATTTATGGTTCGAGTTTGAGCTATTGGGCTGGCTTATGCGTGGTTATGCAATATAAAAGTGGATTAAAATATAAATATTTTGAAGGAATAATTGAGAAAATCCTAAAATTAGATTTTTTTAGTAAAGCAGCATAAAAAACGCCCATATTTAATTAAATATGGGCGTTTAACAAAGGGAGCTAACGGCTAAATAAGCTTACTCACCAAGTAGAAATTTCTTATCAAGCATACAAAAAGCGAGCAATAGATTTGCCGCTGCAGCATAGAAACCAAATTGATCTCGAAGCTGACATTCTTTAGCAAATAAGGGTAACCAGTTTAATAGCATGGTGTTGATGAATGACAGCTGTGATTGCATTAATGCTTCACGTTGTTCTTCTGTCTGTTGCTGATTACCCATGATGATTAAATTGCCCATAAAGTCTAATTCAATCGCAAGATGATCTGCGGGTTCATTAAATTCTTTGCGCTGGGCAATATCAAATGATGCCATAAGTTCATGCATTTCTTGGGCTGGCTTATCGTTTAGTAAGCCTGTTTTGCCAACATACATTGATGCGTAAGGCAAAGCACCTGATTTTGGGGTGCTTAAAAATAAACCACAAAAATCAGCAGCAAGTTCTAGCTGTTCGTCACTACGTGCATGAGATTTCTTAATGGCAGCACGAAAAGTATCAACAGGTGCTTTTAATTCCTCTGTCATACCAAGACCAGACAGGAACGTATACATCTCACCGCCATGGTATTCATGTAGATCTGCATCACTTAATTCACGGGCAAAAAGCGAAGACATCCACCAGTAGATTTCAGCACGTTGTTCGTTGAATGCGATAAATTCTTGCATGGTCACTCCAGACATAAAACATATTCAAATAAAGCAGTTAGGTAGAGTATACCTAAGGGTTATTAGAATAGGTTCTAAAAAATGAAATAAAGGCGATGAAAATAAGATTCATCGCCTTTATGGCTTGATTTACTATGCTAACAACAAGGGATTATTTATCCATTGCTGGGAATAGTGGGTCAATACCTGTTTCATAAGTTGGACCGTTAAAGCCCGTTACTTCAGGTACGGGACCGGTGTACTTCTCAATATCAACCACAGCAGTATGTGCTGATGTTGCTTGTGCTAGCTTAGAAGTACCGATATCTAACGTTAGTACGTTTGGATCACCGTAAGTACAAATTGTACCTGCTTTGCCGCCATCAAGTGGGCTATACCAAGCACCCTCATGAATACGACATACGCCAGGCGAGTAATCATCTGTTACTACTGCACCAGCCAATACTTGGCCACGACCGTTAAATACGCGTACTAAATCACCTGATTTAATATTTCGTGCGGCTGCATCTTGAGTATTGATGTAAATCGGCTCACGATCCGCAACAGCGTAAGTTGCACGGAAGTCAGTTGATGAACATAACTGTGAGTGCAAACGGTTATTTGGGTGACAGCTCTGTAAGTGAAGCGGGTAGACATCAGAGCGTGGACCGCCGTGACTACGTTCTTCTTTCTCAAACCACATTGGGTGACCTTGACAGTCGTTATAGCCCATATCTGCGATTGTCTTACAGTAGATCTCGATAAGACCTGATGCTGTACCTAGTGGCTCAAGATCTGGTTCGTTACGGAATGATTCGTGACGTACCCATTCTTTGCCCGCAGGGAATTCAATGTAACCATCACCTTCCCAGAACTTAGCGAAGGTTGGCATGCGAACACCGATGCCACGGCCTTGCAGACGCGCACCATTGTAGATTTCTTCAATGATTTCAATTTTCTTTTTACCGCCAGTAAATGCTTCTTCACGGTTGAAGCGCGCACATAGCTCACGGAAAATATCGAAATCATCTTTAGATTCAAACATTGGCTCAACAATCTTACGTAATGCAAGGATACCTTTGTTGGAGTGGTTACCAAACTGCTCGATATCATCACGCTCGTAAGTAGTTGTTGCAGGTAAGACGATATCTGCAAAACGACAAGTGGCTGTCCATTGGTGCTCGATAGAAACAACGGTCTCTAACTTCGTCCACGCTTTGATCATACGGTTACGATCTTGGTGGTGAGCAAATGGGTTGTTACCACTGAAGATTGCCATCTTCATGTAAGGGAAGGTAATTTCGCTACCATTCCATTGAATCTTAGTACCTGGGTTAGAGATACAATCCACAAAACGTGCAACAGGGATCGTTTTTGCGTAACCTTTAAATGAACCGTTGTAGATTGGTTCTACGCCAGTAACACCACTAAAGCCAGACATTAACGGGCCAGCAGAGGTGATAGTACCTGCGTCATTGTAGTGCCAGCCGAAACCGAAACCACCACCAGGTTGACCAATTTGACCAAGCATTGCAGCAAGAACAACCAGCATCCACGCCCATTGCTCGCCGTGTTGCATACGCTGTAGACACCAACCACCAACAAGCTGAGTACGACCACCCGCCATTGTACGTGCTAGTTCACGAATCTGACTTGCCTTGATGCCAGAGATTTTCTCTGCCCATTCAGGTGTCTTAACGATACCGTCAGTTTCGCCCATCACGTAAGGCATGAACTTATCAAAGCCAGTGGTGTAGTTTGCGATGAAGTCTTTGTCGTATAGATTTTCAGTGTATAGCGTGTGCGCAATCGCCAACATCAACGGAATATCTGATTGTGGGTGTACAGGTAACTGCTCACCGCCAACAAATTTCATTGTTTCGTTACGTACTGGGTCAATGTGAATAACTTTAATTTCTTTGTTTTTCACTTTTTCAGCAAGCTGCTGGTATGAGCCGTATACGCTGTGATCAGGAACCAACCAACCTACTTGAAGGTTTTTAACTGGATCCGTACCCCACATTACGATGGTATCTGTGTTTTTAAGCACAATATCCCAAGAGGTTTGCTGTTCATAAACTTCCATTGCACCTGCAACGTAAGGAAGAATAACTTGTGCAGCACCTGTTGAGTAGTCACCCATTTTACCAAGGGTAGTACCGTGAAGGCTAATACCACGCTTCATCATTGTACCGGCGTTGTGCAGTTTACCTACAGACTGCCAGCCAGTATGACCTGCGTATAATGCACTTGGGCCGTAAGTTTCTTGAACACGGTTTAACTCGTGTTGGAAGAAATCTAATGCTTGTGACCAAGGCACACGTACGAAACGGTTGTTACCACGTTGGCTTGTATCAGAACGGTAGCCTTGCTTTAACCAATCGATGCGTACCATTGGGTATTTAACACGTGCAGGGTTGTAAACCACTTCACGTACAGCATCTAGCATGACTGTTGGGTGTGGGTCTTTTTCAAACGGCGTGGTTTCAGTCCATACACCGTTAACAACTTTAGCGCGGAAAGCACCCCAGTGAGAGCCACAAAGCACTTCACCGTTGAAACCAGTTACAGCATCTGTTGCTGCCATTGCTTTACGAGGAGCAAGTAGGCTAGTACCGACAACTGATGCAGCACTTGCAATAGCAAGACCAGATAGGAAGCGGCGGCGTGTAATGCCTTTATGATTGTTTTGAGTCGCCATAGTTGGAGAATCCTTAAACTTTAATTTTTATCGATGGGGCGGGGATAACCATTATCACCCGCCTATCATTTAATCGTTTATTGGTGCGCTGGATTAATGCGCGCCAGCACCACCTGTATCGCTGCCGTGGTTCTGAAGATATTTAAGTAGTGTGCGTTCTTCAGTCTTAGTCAGACGGTAGTAAGAGCTCATGGCTTTCAGACTTGCGATCCAGCCATTTGCAGTAAAATGGCCTGGGTCTGGCGCCGCGTGACAAGCGTTACAAGTAGACGCGTACATATCTTCTGCATAGTTCCAGATTGGTTTGATACTATCAATCATGTTTGATTTAGTGATCCAACCTTGAACACTGATGTTCTGCCACACAATGTTAGTTGCAGGATCAGTTTCTTCTTTAATGATTTTCTCGTTCGCTTTCACTTCACCACGGATAGTTGCCTTAAAGACACGCTTGCCCATGTACTCAGTCATTACGCGACCTTTACCCGCTTTTTCTAACCAGCCGTTAACTTCAACTTTTAGCATGTCGCCTTTACGTTCAAGTACAGTGACTTCAGAAGCAGGCAGTAATTTACCTTCTGACTTACCTTTGGCATCGTCAGTCGCGAAGATGTCTTTCTCACCTAGAGAGTAAAGCTTCTCAGCTGTTGCACCTTGAGAGGTCGCTTCAGCTTCTAGCGCTTGGTAGTCTTTTTGGAAACCGCCAGCCATGTTTGGAAGTTCGTGTGCAATACCTTTATGACATTCAATACAGTTCATGTCTTTTGCAGCAGCGTCTGTCATTGCAGCTGCGGCTTCAGGTGATTGCTTAGCATGATCCATTGCTGAATAGTTGTGACAGCTCTTACACGTGCTTGAGTTTTGTTTTTCCATACGCTTCCAAACCATCTGAGCTAATTCTAAACGGTGCTCTTCAAATTTTTCAGGCGTATCGATTTTCTTGGTAATAAACTGGTTATATACATCTTTTGATGCCATTAACTTTGTTTCAATCATACCAACTAAATCTTTTGGCTGGTGACAGTCAACACAGTCAGCACGAACACCAGAAGCATTTTTGAAGTGTACAGACTGGGTGTACTCTTCGTAGTTCTGTTTCATGGTATGACAACCAATACAGAATTCATTGGTTGATGCGTGTTCAAAACCTTTGTGCACAGCAAAAATGCCGCTCACGGCGATACCAATACCAACAAGTACCAGTGCAAGAATTGAATACTTGCTACTTGGTTTCGTCAACATCTGCCAAATTTTCTTCATTTTGAAAGATTCCATTTAAAAAGAATGCTCACCGTAGGCTACGGTGACGGTTAAAATTTTATGAGGTAATCTTATTGTTACGATATGAATAAGGTTAACGCTACGAATGAATAGCAAAGGCATAGTTATGACAAATTGTGAATGGTCTTAGTTTGTGCTACCGTTCAGCTAGAAAACCAAAAACTAAAAAGAGAACGACATGACCCATCACGTACTTGTTGTAGAAGATGAAATTGTTACCCGCACAAAATTAGTTGGGTATTTTGAGAACGAAGGATACAAGGTAAGCCAAGCAGACAGTGGCGCACAGATGCGCGAGATAATGGCAACGGAAAAAATTGACCTTGTAATGCTTGATATCAACCTACCTGGCGAAGATGGTTTGATGCTAACGCGAGAGCTTCGTAGCCGCTCTGAAGTTGGTATTATTTTGGTGACTGGACGCACTGATAGTATTGATAGAATCGTCGGTTTAGAAATGGGCGCAGACGACTATGTAACTAAGCCTTTTGAACTTCGCGAATTACTTGTTCGAGTAAAAAACTTGTTATGGCGCATGACGTTAGTAGAAAAAGCGCGTGACGAAACTATGGTTGAAATGCAGGAAGATAACATCATTCGTTTTGGTGAATGGCAGTTTGATATTAACAAACGTGCTCTGACTCATAACGGTCTTCCTGTGAAGCTAACAAAGGCTGAATATGAGCTGTTAGTTGCCTTCTCATCACACCCAAATGTAGTGCTAAGTCGTGAGCGTATTTTAAACATGTTAAGCCATCGTGTTGAAGCGCCAAATGACCGAACTATTGATGTTTTAATTCGTAGAATGCGTTCTAAAATGGAACTAGATCCTAAGAATCCACAGATTTTTGTTACCGTTCATGGCGAAGGATATATGTTTGCTGGCGACTAATATTGGTCGTATTTGGGCGGGTAAAGCGTAGTTTAAATAAAATAGTTATGACATAAATTGACATAAAAATGCCCTATTTGAAAAGAATAGGGCATTTTTTTTGAGCTGCATTTGGGGTGTTTTTTGATTTAAATCATCAATTAACAGAATATTTTTTTGGGTCAAAAAGGAACAAATCACGGTAATAAGAATCATTATTAATAACAGGGCTATTTTGCAACATTGCAGACACAGTTGTTATCAATGGCTGGTTTAATGTGCAACATATAAATAACAACACTGTTGAAAAATGAAATCTTATGAATATGTATTTTGACCTATATTTTCTTGTAAAACGAGATTCTATCAAAAATGCGGTTTTTACTGCCGCTTCATATGAGTATTGATAACTTAAATGAGTGCATTGTTATCGTGCTATTCATACTACAATCATTCACTGTTCATACTTAAGTCGTGAGTTATTCATAAAATAGTCATATATTGAATAGCGTTTCTACGACAATTAAAAATTCAAAATCACCAAAAAATGCGATATAACGTTAAAATTAGAAAAATAACGTATAGATATTTGCGCGTTATATATTGGTTTCGGCTCTTTTTTCAATTATTTGCTGCGTCAATCGAACGATTTCAGGCAAGCTAATAGTGCTTTGTTGTGCAAGTTGTTGTTGTTCTATGAGTACATTTTCTAGAATTTCAGTGGTTGTGAGTGGGTTGGCTAACACGACACGAAATACAGTTGTTGCTTTTCGTTGCCATTTCTCCGGAGTAATACGGGTGCGTGATACAAACGATTTTCCTGATTCTCGCTGGCGTTTTTGAATAAATTGGGTGAGATCATTAAGCAGTTCTAACAATGTTTCACGCTGTTCTGGCGTTGCTTGTAATAATGCTTGTTGGGTTTTTGCTGGAACATAACGGTAAGTCAGTAAGCATAATTCAGGCTCTGTAACTAATTCAAAATCAGAATGCTGTTTAATGCATTGTGCAAAGTAAGCTGCTTTTTCTATGCTGTTATTAATTAATAATTCATAGCCTGGACGACTAATAATATTCATACTCGCGAATAGTAACATTGCCATGCCACTGCGAGATCCTTCAAGAGTATGGCTGCCTAAATCTTTTGAACCTTCTCGTAGAATATATTCAGCATGATGTTCAATGGCTGTCATGAGTTCTGGATTTTTAAATATCACCATGCCAGCTCCCATAGGAATATAGAGCTGTTTATGAGCATCAATGGTAATAGAATCTGCGCGTTCAATTCCTTTAAGTAAATGTCGGTATTTATTTGACATTAGGGTTGCACCACCCCAAGCCGCATCAACATGGAAATGACATTGATGTTCAGCGGCAATATCTGCCAATTGATCTAGAGGATCAATGTTGCCTGTTTCTGTGGTACCAGCAATGCCAATAATCGCAAAAGGTTTAATGTTTTTACGCTTTAAAGTATCGAGAGTTATCTGTAATTCATTAAGGTCAACGCGATTGTTATCATCAGTTTTAATAGCAATCAGGCTGTCTCGGCCGATACCCAAAACATCCGCGGCTTTTTTCAAAGAATAGTGACCACGTTCTGATACCAGAATGGCTAGATCATCATAGCCATAGTGCTTCATCGCTCGCAGTAGACCTTGTTGGCCGACACCCGTGAAATCACCATCAGGTTGTAAGGCTGCATTGCGAGCTACCCACAAAGCCGTGATATTGGCGATGGTCCCACCTGAACAAAAAGCCCCTAAAGAATGGTCAGCGCTGTGCATCCATTGTTGGTAGAAACTTTCTTCTTGATTAAAAATTAATTTGTGAAGCATGCCTAACACTTGACGTTCAAGTGGTGTAAAGGCTTTTGAGGTTTCTATCTTTACAAGGTTTTGGTTTAACGCAATCATGATTTTAGATAAGGGCATCATGAAATAAGGGAGGGCAGAGGTCATGTGACCAATAAACGTAGGTGCCGCTGTGTGGACAGACTGAGCAACAAGTTTATTCAATAGAAATTGAGTGTGTTCAGAAACAAATGAAGGAACTTCAGGAATATCCGCAGTAGAGAAATCTTTTTCAATTTCAGCGAGGGGTTTTTCGATTGCTGCGATGTGGGTTCGCAGAAACTCATTAAGGTTTTCTGAGAGTTCTTTTTCGATTAAGCCTAATGTTGAATCAGGTGCTTCTGGTATTGTGAATATGCGATGCAATGACGCGAGGGATGCATCCGCTGTACGATTATTAGCCGCCATAATTTATTTAACGTTTCCATAACGTTGGCAAAGTATAGTCAATTTAATCGATATTTTGAGTGATGTCTCGCATTATTTCGGTGTAGCTAAAATTATAGCTACCCGAAATAAAATCACGGTTTCAGAGGGCGTGACTATTTATTGCATTGTTATTAGAATTTGTAGTTTAAGCCTGCGCTGACGAAGAGATCGTTGCTGTCATAGAAATCAATATTTGATTGAGTAGAGCTATAGCCAATAAGTGATACTAAACCCCAACCTTTCCAATTAAAGGGCTGGTTATATTCATAAGCAAAGAAAGCACTGTATTTATTATCTTGTTGTTTTTGATCAAATACGGGATTGATTGCATCAAATAATGCGCGTTTATAATTTACAGTAAATGCAAAACTAGACTGGGGCAGTAATTGAATAACCGTGGCTGCGATGCCATATATGTTATTGCTCATGGCGTTACCATCAGCATCAATGTTGGTAAAGTTAACCGCTGTACGCAGCATCAGACTGCGACTAAAGGGTTGTACATAAGTACCTTCAGTATAAAGGACCGTCGCATTACGATTGAGGGCGGCTTTTTCATTGGGTGTAAGTGCAAGTACAGGATCGTTGCCACTACGTTCTTGATCAACACTAAATTTACCATAAGCTAACTGACCAGAAAAACGTGAACCACGAATATCATTAAGTTTGATACTAAACGCATTAATACTGGTTTTTGTTTTACTGCGCTCTACATTTTGAAGGTATGGATCTTGCCATGTTTTTTGAGTCAGTAGGCCTGGTATGTAGCTCAGGGTGAGCATAGAACTATCAGCGAATTTTTGTCGATAACCCGCTTCAACATGAAATCGACCAAGGGCAATATCAGAGCGATTAGTACCAAAGTAGAGTTGCTTATCGCTATCATTAAAGGTGTAGCTGAGGCTACCAATAGGGGCGACAAACATTTTATCTTGCTCATCACCATGGCTGGTTAAATTTTGGGTGGTGTCATTGTCACTATTAAACTGTGAATTTGATCTGTTGTAGCCGACTACCAATGATATATCACCGCCAAATCCAGGTGTCCAATCGACGGGTCTTGCTTGTGTCGTGGTGGAAATTATTGTAGTGGCAATTAAGCCGACAGTGAGTAATAGTTTCATTATTTTCCCTATAAATATTCAATCTAATCATTAGATTATAAGCGTTAATAGAAGATAAGTGAGACATTTATATTCATAGTGTAGCATTAGAAAATAGATTGGTTATTGATGATAATTAATTGTGTGAAATAGTGACAACATTTGGTCGAATAATAAGCTAATCATGTTCTATTTGAACAGCAATGCCTGTGATGAAATAATGCGCTAAATAGTGTGATGATGGTTGTAATTATCACGATGAATATTGATTTTATTGATAATCTGATCATAAACTAAAGTTGATATCATGTTACATATGGAGGTTGTGATGAATATTGAATTCAAAGTTACGCTGGTAACGGTTACTGTCATACTCTTTACATTAGCAAGTTATGGATTGATTGCTGTGCATGCATAGTTATGAAAAGGGTAATGTTAGAGAAATGAGAGTGGTATTTTCTAACATTATTTCCTATTGATATGTACAAATTGTATATTCGACTCTCTTGGATTTCTAAATATATGCCATTTGCATATTTAACAGGGAGAAGAAATGAATTATCTTCCGTTTAGTTTACGTGACATCAATGAGAAATCCGTCGCTGATTTTTCTGCGCTTATTCACACTGCATCTTATAAAAAAATAGCATTAATTGTTCAAGGTGGAGGGCAGCGAGGCATATTTTCTGCAGGTGTGCTTGATAGCTTTCTTGAGCATCAATTTGATCCGTTTGAGCTATATATTGGCACCTCAGCCGGTGCACTCAATTTGTCTTCTTTTATTAGTCGTCAACCACGGTTTGGGTATCATTTTATTCGTAATGTATCGATGGATGATCAATTTTTTAATTTATATAAATACCTCAGTAAGCAACAGCCAATGAACTTGGAATGGGCATTGCAGCAAGTGTCCGCTTCGGGGTTATATCCACTTGATATTGCCACGGCCCATAAAACACTTGCCCATAGAACAGCCCTTGCATGTGCGACTCGTAAAGACACGCTACAAGATTATTATTTGCCTATGTACCAACAAGACTGGAGTGAAGTTCTGTTGGCTAGTTGTGCTATACCTCTACTTTATAACCAGCCCGTAAATATGGATGAGTTGCAGTGGGTTGATGGTGGTGTGAGCGCTGCTATTCCTGTTAAAGAAGCGTGGCGGCGTGGTGCTGATCTTGTGGTTGTTATTCGTACAGAACCATTAGATGACAGTGTCGCTGAAATGAACCGTGGTGAAGACCGCGGTATATTCGATGATTGGCGAGAAAATATTGAAACACAATTGCCGTATTATATTGATAAATTAAGTTTACATGAGTCTGTTGATAAGATTAAAAATATTCATCAAGAGCTAAGCCAGCGGTTTGAACAATGGCGACAACAGCATTGGGAAGATAAAGCGGTTGATGATGAAAATACCATTACTAAAACAGCAGCGGTACCGAAAAAAAGCTGGTTTTCACCGCTGAATGTTGAACGATTATTAGCGTTAACAGGGCAAGGAACTAGTTCAGAAATATTAGAAATGTTGGCGCGTTATCATCATACCTATCGTGATGTGAATGATTTTCTTGTCAATCCACCGCAAGGGCTACAGGTTATTCAAATCGCACCAGAAGACACATTGAATAGTAGTGCGCTATTAAGTAGCTATGAAGATTTAGAGTTGGATTATCAGCAGGGTAAACAAATTGGCGAGCAGTTTGTGACAACTTTTGCTCAGTTACTGAATCAAAAAACCACTTTAATGCAGCATTTGCGTTAGGTCTAGTACATAAAAGAAAGCCTTGATAACTTGCGTGGTAGACACAAGCTTATCAAGGCGGTTTATTAAGCTAGATTATTTATTTAAAAAATCAGCCATATCTTTTTGCATATTTTGTGTTGTTGCTTTTGAGGCTTCGATCGTGAAGCTGTCATTCGCTGTTGGTGCCGTAACAGTAAGTAACGATGTATGGCTGCCTGGTGTATATTCTTTCCAACCTTTAGTTGTATTGTTTACTGCTAAATCTAATTGCTTAATCAGTGGTTCAGTACCCGTGAACGGTGAATAAGGTAGGTTGTTGGGCGTTGTTACATTTGGAATCGTACTATCACCTTTAACCATTTGAACATACACGGGAACCGATGCTGGAATACCGTTAGCTAGGTTAATTGGATCAACGGGATCCATTACTGTTTGTGCTGCATAGGCAAACTTAACGTAAGTCTGCGTCCATGTGGCGAATAGGCTAGGGTTGCTTTCTTTAATCGCTGAAATATTATTTACATAACATGTATTTAAATCTTTATGCTTATCATCTTGAGCGATATAACAAGCATTCAATGTTTGCAGAAATTTGCCAGTTTCAATCACATCTGGCGTTATTTGTGCTGGATTAGATACCGTACTTTGAAGCACGCCTGCCTTTAGAAGACCGCCAAAACTGCCAGAGTTTAATAGTAGGTAAGGGATCTCTGAGCCTGGATTTGCTAACGCCAGTTTATTGATAGCAAAGTATTGTTTATCAAATGCTGGGTTCATTGTTGGCCGGTTAGCAATATTACCAACATTGGTACCAACAATCGCACCTAGTGAGTGACCCGCAAAACTTACGCCATTATTAGGGTTTAACATTTCTAACGGTGAAATGTTGGTTGAAGTTTGGCCAGATTTTTGCTGTTGCTGAACATGGGTAAATAATTTACCAATAGCCGCCCGCAGGTTGACGACATCAATTGTACTTTGACGTAAGTTATCTCGTGCAACAGTTAAGTTTTCAAGATTTAAGTACATTGATGGATCTATTGCTGCGTTTTTATATTTGCTATTACCTTGGCTATCGATGATATGAATACCACGATCTGCGCCATGTAGTGGTTGGTTTATTGCAAAGATTGCGCGGCATTGATTGCCAATTAACGTTTCAGCTAAAGACGGTAAACCATCGCTGTGCGCTGTTAATACACTCTTATCTGCAGTAATACCGTGTTGGAAAATAGTGACGTTGTTAGCACCCAGCGCCTGACATTTTTTATTGTTAGGCAAAACTAATGTGTAATCAATTGTTTGTACTGATTTAAGTTCAGGTACAGCACTATAACGGGTGATCAGACGCTTAGGATCGAGTTGATTACCATTGGCTAGATAAAGTGTTTTACCCATTAAGCGAGTGAGCACTTTAATTTGTACTTGTGGGTTTGTCGCCACTTGTGCCATGTCTGCTAATGTAACTTTTGCATCCGCTAATTGAGCGATAATAGTCGCTTTATCCGCATCACTACCATTACTTAAGACATATTTAATCTTTGCAAGGCTAGGCATTCCACTTTGCCAAGGAGTATTCATGAATTTGTTAGCACGAATATCAAGGTAGTACGGTAATGAAACTGTGCCTTGATAGATTGTGACATTACTTTTGCCATCAACTTTATTTGGATCGTCAACTTTTACGGGTTGAGAAAACGTAAATAATGTTGAAAGTTGCTCTGGCGTTACTGTCTTTGCAATAGCAGAGCCTTGCCATACATTATTAGCCCCTAGCGCGATAGCTTCTTCCGTTGCCATCTTCGCTGCAAATAATACATCACCAGATGATAATGTCGTAAACCATGATGAGAAGATAATATCGCGTTTTTGCGCAATACCATGGAAAGCTTCTTCAGTGGCATGAGTGATCTTTTGTGCAGGTAATAATGCCGGTGCTGGTGGCAGATTATTCGACTTTAATAATGCATATGAGTTACTCATGCCTACAGCTTGGCCGTTCACATCTTTTAGATCGTCAGTAACAGCAAACATGTAGTTACTCGCAGGATCTAATGGTTTTAGTAATATAACAATTAAGTTATCACCAGAAACCGTTACCATAAAGTCGCCCGCTTGTTGGGTTAAGCGGGTTGGTTTTGTGGTGTCTGCCGGGTTAGTCGGATCGCCTGATTTAATTAGATAAAAACCACGCGCAGCTGTCGATGGATCTAAATTCTTACCTGTGAAATTAATCGTAATAGGCTGAGTGGTACTCCAACCATCAGTTTGCCCCATTGCAACTAAGGGATCTGAAGTATTAGTTTGATCTTGCGCCATCGTTTCTGTTGCAAGGGTGCCATTTTGAGCATCCATCGCTAAATATGTGGGTAATATTAGCTTTTTATTGGCAGAGAGTAGGTCGAAATTAATTTGCGTTTCGGCCTGTAAACTTGCCGCAATGTTTGGATCAATCGGAGCTTGGTTTTCTAAAGTACCGTTACTTTTACACGCGATTAAACTCAGTGCCGAGGTAACTAATAATGCCATTGAACGTATTTTCATTGTTATTCCTAATGATTTTATAGTTTAGTACGCACTAAAAGCGGTAATTAACTTGAGCGGCTGCAAGGTAGGCTTTACCTGTTGAAGTAAAACTATCATTTTCACCTGTTGGTGTTTGCTCGACAAAATCAGCTTTCTTACTGTGAATATAAGCGACGCCTAGATCGACAGATAGAGCAGGGTTGTAATGATAAGTTGCGCCTGCTGAATACCAATAACGATCCGTATCTGGAATACTCAGTGTTGCTTGTCCGGCATTTTGATCAATGGCAAAACCATAACGCAGTGTCCATGTCGGATTTAGCGTATAAGTTGTACCTACAGCCCAGCGATAAGTATCTTTAAAGTTTTCTTTTTTAACGAAACATGTGCCAGTTGCACATTGAGAACTTTCTGCTCTAATTTCTTTAAACTTGTTGTATTGCGTCCATTGAACACTATAACTGATTGCCCATTGCTGATTTAGCTGGTGGAAGCCTGAAAATTCAGCAATAGCAGGAAGAGGAAGATTAAGGTTAGCAGCAACCGTTTCATTTGGCTTTGAAGTTGCTTGTCCTAAGTAGTCAGTAAAATGGCCATGAAAATTGAGATCTACTTGTGAACGGTAGCTTAATCCAAAACGGTTATTATTATCGAGTTCGTATAATGCACCAATATTCCAGCCCCAACTCCAGTCGTTGCCTTCCATATCGATCAGGTTATGGCTAGGCGCAGCATAAGCTAAAGAGCCTAAACGACGGTTAAATTCTGCAGTACCGTAAACAAGGCTTACACCTGCACCAATGCTTAATTGTGGTGATAGACGATAAGCAATATTGGGGTTGAAGTTAACCGTTTCTAATGACGTTTTGCCTGCTAAGCTGCCAGCCTGCATTGCTGTAGGGTAGTCGGTTGTTACACCATAATTACTGAAAATGGCTAAACCAATGGCTGTCCTGTCATTAATCGGTTGAATATAGTAAGCCGCAGGAACAATACTTATTGGTGAAACATCTTTTGCCGTTTCATTATGGGTATGATCATCAATATTAATTGATGGGTTTATTACACTGGCAACACCTGAAACCTCAGCATGTTTAAAGCGTGTCATTGCGGCGGGGTTACGCGCAAGTACTGCTGCTGTATCGGCAATAGCTGCTTCACCAGCATATGCTCGGCCAAGACCTGCGGCAGAATGTTCTGATACTTGGTAGCCAGCAGCATATGCTTGGTTTGAAAGTGCGGCGGTAATAATGAAGGCGATATGTTTTTTATTTATGGACATTAAACTGTCTCTCTATAATTTCTAGTAGCTTCTTGCTGTCTCATCCTTCAAAGAAGGCTGGATTTGAAAGAGGAAGAATTATAGTTATACCTCAAGGGAATAATAAGTAAATATAGATAAATCTCACAATTAAATGGTTTGTTTGGTTATACTTTGTGCATATTGCTGCTTTATAGATGCATTTGAATTGATAAAAAATTAAAGTATTTGCTCTAATATCGAAAGTGTTGTAGAGAAATTTTTATTATATAGCGGGAGATGATAATCGTTTTGAGGCTATGTTTGATGATTTAGACCAAAAAAAAGGCTCTAGAAAGAGCCTTTTTTATCATCAATAATTAGTTAATATAATTATTTTGCAAGGACAGTTTGTAGCCAAGGCCAGCCTTGTTTTTTACGGCTTAGTGTATTTTCCATCATTAATACACCGTCAGTAGCATGTGTATCAAGGATGTGATTCCAATCACCAGTGTAAAGTAGGCGAGTTGTACTTGTTGTGATGTCAGTTAGCATCAATGCTGCCATACCAAGGCCTTCTTCGTCGCAACGACGTTGAAGATCGGCTTGAAGTTCTGCAATCATGCTATCTACTTGCTCAAGAGTCGCAAGTTCGATTTGACCAACAACAACATCACGATCATTGAAAGGGTAACCTTTAAGGTCCTTTTCAACTAATTGTGCAGCGGTTAGGCCTTCGATGTCAGTTTTAGCAATCAATAGTGCTTTGATGAATGATTCTAGATCTTGTACATCAGCGATTTGAGCAAGCTCATGTACTGCATCTTTATCTTTTTGAGTACAAGTTGGAGATGCAAAACCGACAGTATCAGACAGGATAGCTGACATCATAAGTACTGCTAGTTCACGAGTGATCTCATTACCTTCAATTTTAAATAAGTTGAATAGTACAGTACAAGTACAGCCTACAGGCCAGATCCATGCTTCCATTGGGTTAATTGTCATTACATCACCTAGACGGTGGTGGTCGACAATACCCACAACTTCAGCTTCAGCTAGGTCATCAGGTGCTTGAGCTAGATCAGAATAGTCAACTAACCATACTTTCTCACCAGCAACGCTTGTACGTAGCTCAGGAGCTGTAACGCCAGCTAGCTCAAGAATGTGTAGAGTTTCACGATTCATTTCGCCTTGACGAATTGCTGTCGCTTCAAGACCACGAGCTTTAAGAAATGCAGTACAAACGAGTGCAGAACAAATGCTGTCACTATCAGGGTTTTTGTGACCTACAACTTGGATCATGATATTTCCTTTACTTTATCTGTCACAGCATGTGCTGTGTAACATATATAAGACTAACTTGGTTCTTTACTGATTATACCTAGAAGAGAGGGTGTTTTACAGGGATAAGAGTAATCAAGAACTGTGATGCGGGAAGATTGTAGAGTATTTTGAAGAAATAACAATTATGGACAAAAAATAAAGGCGCAAGTGTCTAATCTTGCGCCTTGTTCGTTATTTGAAGATAAATTTTTGTTTAGCTACGTAGCTTATGCTTTTTGTGCTTGCTCAATCGCAACAGCAACAGCAACAGTTGCGCCAACCATTGGGTTGTTACCCATACCAATAAGACCCATCATTTCAACGTGAGCTGGTACAGATGAAGAACCTGCAAACTGAGCGTCAGAGTGCATACGACCCATTGTATCAGTAAGACCGTAAGAAGCTGGACCTGCAGCAACGTTATCAGGGTGAAGAGTACGACCAGTACCGCCGCCTGATGCTACTGAGAAGTAAGCTTTGCCTGCTTCTAGACGTTCTTTCTTGTACGTACCAGCAACTGGGTGTTGGAAACGTGTTGGGTTAGTTGAGTTACCAGTGATTGAGATATCAACGTTTTCGCGGTGCATAATAGCAACACCTTCACGTACATCATCAGAACCGTAACAGTTGATGTCACCACGTTGTGTTTTAGAGAAACGACGCTCAGAAACAACGTTTAGTTCGCCAGTAACGTAATCGAATTTAGTTTCAACATAGTTAAAGCCGTTGATACGAGCGATTAGGTAAGCAGCATCTTTACCAAGACCGTTAAGAATAACGCGTAGTGGGTTAGTACGTACTTTGTTAGCGTTTAGAGCAATTTTGATTGCGCCTTCAGCTGCTGCAAATGATTCGTGACCTGCAAGGAATGCGAAACATTGTGTTTCGTTGCTTAGTAGACGAGCGCCTAGACGACCGTGACCAAGACCTACTTGACGTTGGTCTGCAACAGAACCAGGAATACAGAATGTTTGTAGACCAAGACCTAGGTATTCAGCCGCTTCAGCTGCTGTTTTAGCACCTTCTTTAAGTGCGATAGCTGAACCTAAAACATAAGCCCAAGATGCGTTTTCAAACGCGATTGGTTGTGTCTCTTTAACGATGTTGTATGCATCAACACCATGTTCGTTACAGTAATCACGTGCTTCTTCTAGTGAAGCGAAACCATATTGCTCTAGTACTGGAGTGATTTTTTCAATACGACGATCAAAACTTTCAAATAATGCAGCCATGATGGAGTTTCCTCTAATTCGGTAAAAACAATTTCAGTGACGCTGTCACTCTTGAGAGAGCTAAAATAAAGGCGTCATTTACTTGTGTGATATAGGTCTATGATTACTCGTGACGAGGATCAATAGTACGTGCTGCTTCATCAAAGCGACCGTATTGACCAGTAGCTTGTTCCATAGCTTCTGCTGCAGGAACGCCTTTACCAATAGATTCCATCATCTTACCTACGTTTACAAAACGGTAGCCGATGATTTCTTCGTTTTCATCTAATGCAACTTTAGTTACGTAACCTTCAGCCATCTCCATGTAACGAGGGCCTTTTGCACGAGTACCGTAATGTGTACCTACTTGGCTACGTAGACCTTTACCTAGATCTTCAAGACCAGCACCGATTGGTAGACCGTCTAAAGAGAATGCAGTTTGAGTACGACCGTAAACAAATTGAAGGAAGATTTCGCGCATTGCAACGTTGATAGCATCACAAACAAGGTCAGTGTTTAATGCTTCAAGGATAGTTTTACCAGTAAGAATCTCTGAAGCCATTGCTGCAGAGTGTGTCATACCTGAACAACCGATAGTCTCGATTAGTGCTTCTTCGATGATGCCATCTTTAACGTTAAGTGTAAGTTTTGCAGCACCTTGTTGAGGCGCACAAGCACCAACACCATGGCTTAAACCAGAAATAGCAATAACGTCTTTAGGACTAACCCAACGACCTTCTACAGGGATTGGCGCTGACTCGTGTTGTGGACCACGAGAGATAGGACACATGTTTTGAACTTCACTTGAGTATTGCATTGCTCTGCCTCATAGACACCGCAGTATAAGCAATAAGGTAATACAAATGGTATGTATTAGCCTATTACGGTTAGCAGTGTAGAATTGATAATTCGTTATCGCGCAGATAATAAGAAGAGGACATAATACGCAAACAACGCGACGTGTTTATAAACAAATATCATTTGATATTAAGTAACAAAATAACACGGTCCTCGACTATTAAAAGCCGAATGTTGTCAGACGTCATTATCCTTAAAGAAATACAATAAGGCGGTTAAAGGAGGAACATCATCTCCCGCTATAAAGATTATTATAATAAGTTATCATTTATAGCAACAAAATAGATTTTTTTGACTATTTTGTGAATGGAATAAATATACGCTTTTTTTTATAAATGAGGCTATTTAATTTTTGGAAAAAAGATTTCAAATATGAAATCATTAACTGATAATTATTCTTATTAATATTGTTGAATAGTTAGCTGAGTGCGAAAATATTTAATCTATTGATATTTATTGTTTTTTATTTTTAATTTAAAGGTGGGCTAAAAATAAAAAATAATATTATGGCTAAATGTATTATTATTTAGACAATGTTAAATGATAATTATTTTTATTATGGTAAAGGAGAAAACCATTGCAAGACTTTATTAAGAATAATGAACTTTGCTTTCGAAATATAAATATTAATGTACCAGTAGATTATGAACAAATAATAGACGGAACCTTAAGTATTTTTGCTCGAGAGGTTGTACATAAATCTAACATTGATGCAGATCTTCCGTGGTTGGTTTATTTACAAGGTGGTCCAGGCTTTGCGGCACCGCGCCCAGATGCGAACAGTGGCTGGTTAAAAGCCGCATTAAAACACTATCGAGTACTGTTACTTGATCAAAGAGGTACTGGTGCAAGTAGTGCTATTACTCATCAAACACTGGCTTCAAAGTCACCTCAACAGCAGGCTGAATATTTATCGCATTTTCGAGCTGATAATATTGTTCGCGATGCCGAGCTGTTACGGCAGCACCTTGGTATAAAGCAGTGGGCGTTACTTGGGCAGAGCTTTGGTGGTTTTTGTGCATTACATTACCTGTCTTTTTATCCGCAAAGCTTATCCAAGGTGTTTATTACCGGAGGCATTCCTTCCATTACGGCAACTGCGGATGACGTTTATCAAGCAACGTACAAAAGAGTTGCTGATAAGAATAAAGCTTTCTTTAAGCGTTTTGCTGGCGCCCAACAACAATGTAATGCCATTGCTAAATATCTGATAGAAAACCCAACGTATTTACCTAATGGACAATTGTTTACTGTTGAGCAATTTCAAACGTGGGGAATAACCTTAGGGGGGGCTGGCGGTGATTTAGCTATGTATTACACTTTGGAAGGAGCATTTGTCGAGGTAGAAGGGCAACAAGTGCTGAGCTATGATTTCCTTAATGCGATGCTTAATCAACAGAGCTATCAAACAAACCCTATTTATGCGATTTTGCATGAAGCCATTTATTGCCAGCAATACGCTTCTGAGTGGGCTGCCGATCGAATACGTCAGCACTATCCTCAATACCAATATCAAGTAGGTAATGATGTTAGCTTTACTGGTGAAATGGTGTACCCGTGGATGTTTGACCAAATGGTATGCTTACAACCATTACGTGATGCAGCCCATTTATTAGCAACAAAGGAGGATTGGTCTCCATTATATTGTGCGCAACAATTAGCTAAAAATACGGTACCTGTTGCGGCGGCTGTATATGTTGAAGATATGTATGTTGAGTATCGTTATAGCTGTGAAACTTTAGCTTTATTAGCAAATTCTAAATCATGGCAAACAAATCAATATGAGCATAATGGTTTACGTGTTGATGGCGAGCATATTTTTGAGCAATTGATGGCCTTAGCCGATAGCATTTAATTATGAGCTTTGCGTGGACATTAAAGATGTATTTGTTTTATCATTTTAATGTTAATACAGTTCATCGGTAAAAATTGTTATAATATAACATTTATATTTAGGGTGCTAAGTGGTAATGTAACGCATTCAGAACTGATAGGATCAATGATCCTGATTGATTTTGTTGTTGTTAGTACCCTAATTTCGGTATTATTTAGTCATAATTAAATATTCCTCTACGACAGGGGTATGAAGAAATGCATAGGAAGAATATGGTAAATGTTAGGGCAAGAGTGCCTTTTAAAGTAGGTCTTAGCAGCAATATCCCCGCTGAATTGCTTTCGTTCAATGGCCTTGAGTCAGGAAAAGAACATGTTGCTATTATTTTTCAAGGTGCAGATAAAACGTTAGCCCCGCTGGTTCGTATGCATTCAGAATGTTTAACGGGTGATGTGTTCCATTCTTCACGTTGTGATTGTGGTGAACAACTTGATGAAACCATTGAAAAAATGGGTAAAGTTGGCGGTATCATTCTTTATTTACGCCAAGAAGGGCGTGGCATTGGTTTATATAATAAAATCGATGCCTATGAATTACAGACTCAAGGTATGAATACCTATGAGGCGAATAATCATCTTGGTTTTGGTGATGATTTACGTGAGTTTTCTGAAGCGGCACAAATGTTGAGAGCGTTAGGCATTAATGAAGTACGTTTAGTGACGAATAATCCTAAAAAGATTTGTGATCTAGAAGACAATGGTATCAACATTGTTGAAGTCGTTGGTACAAAAGCACACGTTAAAGACGGTAATGAAAATTATTTAAAAGTGAAAGCTTCACACGGTAAGCATCGTTTGAAATTTGATTGATCTTAATTAAAGTAAAAATAGCCTCATGGTATTTTCTCAATTTTTGAAAGTATTATGAGGCTTTTTTTTAACTAAAAATTGCATCTAACGACCAATATTTACTACGGATTAGTTTTTCTAATGTACTTCATAATAAACTATCGTGCGTTATCAACAAGATTCACTTGTTAGTTATTGATCAGAAGATTACTATTTGCGCTGATTTTACAGGCATAGATACTATTTAAACGAACAGGCTTCGTCTTCAATAGCAGAGATACTCTATTCTATATTTTTCTTCTTATTTAATATGTTGATTATCAATAATTAACTAACAATATTAATCTTTTTGAGGGTGATGGTTGTGATTAAGCAATCTTCGGCTAGTTATACAAGTAAATTATTAATACTAATAATTGTTTTAGTTGCTGTTGGGCAAATGACACAAACAATGTATGTGCCAGCTATTCCTGACATGGCGACATTTTTCTCGATCAAATCCGCTTACTTGCAAGCGGTAATGGCTGTATATCTTATCCCTTATGGGTTATCACAGTTTATTTATGGCCCATTATCTGATCGTATTGGACGCCGCCCGGTTATTATTTCTGGCATGGTGATCTTCCTTATTGGTAGCCTTGGCGCATTATTGGCACCAAATTTCCATTGGTTTCTTGTTGCTACGTTTATTCAAGGTTGCGGTACAGGTTGTAGTGGTGCGATGTGTCGTACTGTGCCTCGTGATAGTTATGACGGAGATGATTTACACCAAGCTAATAGTTTAATTAGTATGGGGGTTATTTTGTCACCGCTTATTGCTCCAGTATTGGGGGGGTATCTTTCTAAACATTTTGGTTGGGAATCGGTGTATGTATTTCTATTAGCCTTTGGTGCTGTCGTGACTGTTGCGATGATGAAGTATTTTAGCGAGACATTACCACCAGAAAAACGTCATGCTGAACGTGTACTTGTGAGCTACCGTTATGTATTAAGTAATCGTCGTTTTCAAGGGTATGTGATTTGCTTAATTGCTACTTTTGCTGGTATAGCTGTATTTGAAGCATCAGCAGGCGTGTTATTGGGTAGTGTATTAAAATTAGATCCTATTGTTGTAAGTTGGCTGTTTATATTACCTCTACCTGGATACTTAGGTGGCGCATGGCTATCGGGTCGATTGGTTAGACGCCTTGGTATTGATCGTGTATTAGTTATTGGCATGATCGCACTTGTGCTGGGTGCGGTGACGATTATTATTCCAGGTTTTGCTGGTTTAGTTACCATTAAGAGTCTAATTGGTGGTGCATTCTTGTATTTTGTTGGTACCGGTATGTTATGTCCTGTCGCGACGACAGCTGCAGTACAACCTTTTCCTAATCATGCTGGAACTGCGGGTGCAGTGCTGGGGGGATTGCAAAATGTGGGGGCGGGTGCCGCTACATTAACAGCTTCATTTTTAAATGCACAAAATCAATTTAGCTTAGGTGCTGTTATGACGGTGATGGCGATTATCGTTATCATGAGTTTATGGTGGATCCGTTACAGTAAACAAGACACAACAATTCTTGCTCGTTAATTATATTTGCTGATTATAAAGTTGATTAGCCAATAGCAACGGTTAGATAAATAAAAGGCGTGGAATACGACTTTTTTACTAGTTAATCTCTAGTTGAAAGCGTATTCCGCGCCTTTTTATAGATAGCGTATTGACTTAGTCACGCTTCCATAAAATATGACAGCCTTTGTTTTCAGGATCGCGGCTGATCAGCAAACGAGCAAAAACATCGTCAAGCTCGTCATTTTCTTCGTTAACTAGGCCGACACAAACTTCTGCGTAAAGGTCTTTATCGATTTCACATGCCAAGTGTTCTTCCCAATCATCACGAGTTTCAACAATCTCAGCTGCACCGCGATCATCAAATTGCATGGTGAAAAGCAATACGTCAGCTGGCTCTAAGTTATCCGCTGCCATCTCTAGAAAAATATCGTATGCAACGTCAATAACATCATCGTATGAAATAAGGTTGTCTGTTTCCATGATACTGATTGATCTCTATCTGTGTTTAGTGGTGTTATTATACCGAAACCCTTGGAATATGCGATATTTAGCGATAATCGTTAGTTATGCAGATGATTGTTATGCTTGAGGTCGATATAGTAGAGGGCGATTGTAATGTTTATTCGATAAGTTAATGACCAAAATTGATAATAAAACGGCATTAATATGGGTTAGTTGATGTAATGAGTATGTTCTGTGGCTAAGTTTTTACCTTGTTTAGATAGTCAAACCGTTTTTCAATTCGATTTTATGCCATTGCTTATGGCCGCTGTTACAGATTTACAAGCGCAAGTAACGGCATTACATAGTATTTATCTTAATGGCAGTATTGCTTATCGGCAGGCAACAAGTGGTGTTTCCGATTTGAATCTGACCGTAGTGATAACATCACAGTTAACCGTGGAAGAGCAACATCGCATAGCCATGCTGTCACAGTCGTTAAGACGTGATTATCCTGTAATTTCAGCGGTTGATATTACATGGGTACAGCTTGATGAAGTGCTGTCAATTGCTGCTATCTTTAAATGGGGCTTTTGGCTAAAGCATTGTAGTGTATGCTTATATGGTACTAATCTTAGTGAACAATTTGGTAAGTTTGAACCCTGCTGGGAAATTGCAAAAGCGTTTAACCATGATATTGCGGTAGCTTTAGTCGCAATAGAACAACAGATTAGACGCACTAAAAGCATAAGTGAATACCAATATTATTGTCGGTGCGCGGGTAAAAAAATGCTTCGAAGTTGTTTTATGCTGGTGGCTATTGATGTTGATGATTGGGCATATACAGATCAACAATGCGCGAATTTTTTTCTGGCACGTTATCCAAGTAAAATAACAGAGATTGAACGGTTATTTGTGTTAATTAATGGCCCACAAGTGCCAAAGAAAGCCTCTCTTTTTATGTTATCGCAATTTGGATCATGGATTGTTAATGAGTTTAATAATATCGAACGAAAAATTGGTTAACACTTGTTTTATCGTATTAAGGTTAGATTGAGGTTTCTTTGCAGTCACATTCAACCGGGTTTGTATTAACTCATCAAAGTCGAGATATAAAAGGGCAAACGGAAATTGTTCTGTGGGTAAAAACGGCTACGGGTCCTTATAGGTTATCTATTATTGGCGATAAGCCGGTGCTATTTATTTGTACTCACCAGCAACAGCAAGCCATGAAGATTATTCAAGCGGCTAATATTCAAGTGCAATGGAAGCCATTACCCTTAAAAACATTTCAGCATCAAAATATTGTTGGTTGTTATAGCGATACTATCAATGATAATTATGCGGTTAGTAAAACTTTACAAGCAGAGGGCATTCAGCCATTTGAAGCGGATATTCGATTAGCTGATCGCTTTTTAATGGAACGTTTTATTCGCGGTGGGTTAGTTTTTACTGGCGAAGTAAAGCAGCGTAATGGATACCATGATGTATTATTTACAAAAGCAAAAGCTGCTGATTATATTCCAAATTTGAGTTTAGTATCACTCGATATTGAGTGTTCGGAAAAAGGTGTTTTATACTCTATTGGTTTTCATAGCCAGATGGACAGCCGTGTCATTATGGTGGGAGATCAGCCTTCTGATTATCAGTCTAATTCCGAACTTAATATTGAATGGGTAGCTGACGAAAAAGCATTATTATTCGCCTTAGAAGCATGGTTTATTGAGAATGATCCAGACATCATTATTGGCTGGAACGTGATTGATTTCGACTTTCGATTACTGTTACATCGCGCAGAATGGAATAAAATTAGTCTTCGTATTGGTCGTGGTAAACAAACGCCTCATTATCGACGTTCAACTCAAAATGCCAATCAAGGCTTTATCAGTATTCCTGGCCGAGTGGTAATGGATGGTATCGATACGCTAAAGACCGCAACTTACAATTTTCGCTCGTGGTCATTAGAAGCGGTGGCGCAAGAGTTATTAGGTGAAGGTAAAGCGATTCATAATGTGCATGATCGTATGGCTGAAATTAACCATATGTTTAAGCATGATAAGTTATCACTGGCAACATATAACCTTCAAGATTGTAAGTTGGTAACACGCATCTTTAAACAGACACATTTGTTAGAGTTTGCAATTGAACGAAGTCGTCTTACGGGAGTTGAGCTTGATCGCATTGGTGGTTCAGTTGCTGCATTTACTAATCTTTATATGCCACAGTTACACCGCGCAGGATATATTGCACCAAATCTTGAGAGTGAAAACTGGATAGCAAGCCCTGGTGGTTATGTGATGGATTCTAAGCCAGGGCTCTATGATTCCGTATTAGTGCTAGATTTTAAATCACTGTATCCCTCTATTATTCGATCATTTAGGATCGATCCAATGGGACTTGTGGAAGGGCTATTATTGGAAGAAGGCAAGGCTGATCACCAAGCAATTGCTGGTTTTCGTGGCGGTAAATTTCATCGAACACGTCATTTTTTGCCTGAGATGATCGAATCGTTATGGGCTGCCCGTGATCGTGCTAAACAAGAGGGTGATAAAGCTTTTTCACAGGCGATTAAGATCATCATGAACTCATTTTATGGCGTGTTAGGATCATCGGGTTGCCGTTTTTTTGATCATCGTTTAGCATCATCTATTACTATGCGTGGTCATGAAATAATGAAGTTAACCCGCGAGTTAATTGAAGCGAAAGGTTATGAAGTGATTTATGGCGATACCGATTCGACATTTGTATCGCTGAAAAAGGGCCATTCTCAGCAAGATGCGAATGATATCGGTAATACATTGGTTGAACATATAAATCAGTGGTGGCAACAACACTTGCAGCAACAATACGGCTTAACGTCAGCATTAGAAATTGAATATGAAACGCACTATCATAAATTTTTAATGCCGACTATTCGTGGTCAAGAAACGGGTAGTAAAAAGCGTTATGCCGGACTTGTGTGGCGAGGTGATAGTGAGCAAATGGTATTTAAAGGGTTGGAAACAGTGCGTACTGACTGGACACCATTAGCGCAACATTTTCAGCAAACATTGTATTCCATGGTTTTCCATGATTTGGATGTTGATGATTATATACGTGATTATACCAATCGAACTTTAGCGGGGGAATTTGACGATCAGTTAGTTTACCGTAAGCGTTTACGTCGTAATTTAGACGATTATCAGAAAAACATTCCGCCTCAAGTTCGCGCGGCAAGATTGGCAGATGAAATGAATGCTAAGCTAGGTCGTCCGTTGCAATATCAACAAAAAGGGGCGATAGAATATGTGTTTACAACCTCTGGGGCTGAACCGATTGAATATCGTCAAAGCGCAATAGATTATAATCACTATTTAGAAAAGCAATTAAAACCCGTAGCTGATGGTATTCTTATTTTTATAGGAAAATCATTTGATAATATTACGGCACCACAACTGGGTTTATTTTAATAGAAAAATGAAAACGCGCTATATTGAGTGAGCGCGTTTCTATTTTAACTATTTCTATTTTGAACTAAGGATATAAAGAAGTTAGTCAAAGTAGGTGACATGTTTTACATTATCAGTACTTGCTAAAATAGGGTCAAAATTAATAACACCACGATTTTGAGTACAAATCTTATAAACATTATCACATTCAAAAATAGCTAAAATTTCGTCATTAGCACGGAAAACCTCGGGTGGTAATTTTCCAATTTCACCAATGCACTCAACACCTTCATGGGTCCAGACTAATTTTTGGATACGTTTGTCATTCGTTGGCTTTGGCGCTGATACATGCTCTGCAATTGACGAATAAACGGATTGTGCTTGATCAATATTTTTAGCCAATGGTACGAAAAAATCCATGGTTCCCTCCAGTTAATGTCTTTGTTTTGTCATGAATAAATAAAGACATTTAAGTGATAAATAATTATCTGCCGTGACAATGCTAATAACCTTAGCAGAATAAGTGATCAAAAATCAACACACAAAAATAACAATTAATATTAACAATAAAAACAATGTCACTGCTTTAATAACATTATTTAATGATATATACAGCTACGATTTAAATGTGAATTGATGAGAATGGTTTATGATCAAGAAAGGAGAATAGAACAGTTAAAGAGTGAAGTAACATGGAACAACTTGATTTTTTTGATGTGCCAAGCCCTTGTGTTGGCTGTTGTCAGGTCAATAATCGAGGTTATTGTAAAGGGTGTTATCGAAGTCGGGATGAGCGATTTTATTGGCAACAGATGACCGCAGATCAAAAGATCAACGTTATAAAATTATGTCGACAGCGCTATTTGCGCATTATGCGTCGTCAGCGAAATACTGATACTCAAGAGAGCAGTACTCCATCACCACAACAACAATTTATATTTGATGATATTCATAAATCGGACCCATAAAAAAAGCACTCCGAAGAGTGCTTTTTTGAAGAGTTTTATGAACACGCAATTAGATGCGTTTAAAGTCCATGTGCTCAACCTTTGGCTTGTACACGTGACGTTGGATGTCTTGAGGCTTAACCTTAACTTCCTGGCCATCGATTACAAGAACAAAACCTTCGTAGAACTCAGGCTTATCCATTTGGTTGATGATATCACTGTGCTTAAGAGTGATAGCTACTGGTGCAGCTTCGCCACCGTAAACGATTGCAGGGAAGTGCTCAGTAAGACGTAGGCGGCGGCTCGCACCTTTACCAAGGTCTGTACGTACAATTGCATTAAATTTCATAATCAATACTCTTTGATTTAATAATTTACTAAGTAATGCGACCTTACTTAGTATCGTAAAACGAGGGCGCATACTAACAACCAATATTGTTATATGCAAGAACATTGGCTGCGATTTTATCAGTTTTTATTGTTTTAGTCTGCGATAGATGGATATGTAATCAGCTGGTTTATATTCGTTCATTCAGATAGTTAATTAGTTTAAGAATCTGCTTAGTCTTAATCGGTAATACCAATGATAATGATAGTAATTATCATTTAGATATGTATAATCGTCGTCGAATTACATTGTTGGATTATTGTTAAGCAGGGAATTATGAACAAACAACTGACACTTATCGCTAGCTCACTCGTTATAGCATTTTCTTCGCCATCACTTTATGCGCAAGATAGCGTTTCTCAATTTGATGAAATTGTTGTTTCTGGTACTCGAACAGAAGAGTCGATAAAAAATATACCCGCCTCTGTTGCTAAAATTACTTCTGAACAAATGAATAAAAATTTAGCGACTGATGTAAAGCAAGCATTGAAATATGAACCCGGGGTTTCAGTCAATGGTCAGGGTAGATTTGGTATGGAAGATATTACTATTCGCGGTATGAAAGGCAGCCGCGTTAAAGTATTAGTTGATGGCGTTGAACAACCAGCATCTTATAACCCCGGCGCAAATGCAATGCGTAAAAATAGCAACAATTATGAAATTGATACGCTCAAAGCCATCGAAATCAATAAGGGGCCGACATCAACCCTTTATGGCAGTGATGCTTTGGGCGGCACTGTGATCATGCGTACTAAAAACCCGGAAGACTTATTAAAAGGCGAATCATCACACGTAGGGTTAAAGAGTGGTTACGCAAGTGCTGATGACCAATATAAGTTAGGTGTTGAAGCGGCCAAGAAAATTGGTGATTTAGAAACAATGTTCATCTATACCTATCGTGATGGTCACGAAACTGACGCCTATGATACCCATGACAATAGTAAAGGGATAAACCGTAAGTCAGCTGATCCATTGAATATAGAATCGCATAATGTGTTAGCGAAAGCGTTTTATCAGATTAACAACGCGAACCGTATTGGATTTACGGGTGAGTATTATACGCGTAGTGCTAATGGCGATATTTTGTCTCGTGATGGCTATACTGTCATGCCAGGTTTTACTTATACTAAAACACGTGCTGTTGATGAGGATAACCGTAAACGATTTGGTTTTGAGCATGAATGGTTAGCAAATAATGCTGTGTTTGATTCATTAAAATGGCAAGTGAATTGGCAGCAACAACATAGCCAACATGATAATTACGATCATACCGACATGTATGGCAATCGTAACCGTTATCGTGAAGGGGAAGATACGAGTAAACAATTTGATATTCAATTTGCTAAAGCCATTGAATTAGCACAATCCAGCCATAAATTAACTTATGGTGCGACGATTGTTAATGATGACTTTGATTTAAATTATATTGATTATAATTTAGACAATGGCACTTCTAAGCCTGGGCCGACGGAAGTACCAAAGGCTAAATCTGAAAAACGTGGTGTATTTATTCAAGATCAGATCTTCATGCTTAATGATAAAGCCGTAGTAACAGCCGGCGCTCGTTATGATGAATTTGAAGCTAAACCTGATTCAAGTTCTGGTTTGCAAGATCATAAAAGTGAAGCATTTACTGCTCGTTTAGGTGCGGTATACCATTGGAACGATAATTTCAGTACTTATGCTCAATACAGCCAAGGATTTAGAGCGCCAACACTGTATGAAATGTATTACGATAAAAACAATACTGCACATGGGTACATTATTAAATCAAATCCTGATCTTAAACCGGAAGAAAGTAATTCTTATGAGTTAGGATTACGTGCGGAAAACCGTATTGGTAACCTGACTGCTTCTGTTTACTACAATGACTATTCTAATTTTATTCAGGAAGTGACAACAAACTCTAATAATATTGACATTACGACCAATGAAAATATTGAAAAGGCACGTATCTACGGAGCAGAATTATCAGCTAATGTGTGGTTAGACGAAATCATTAATGCCCCAATGGGTACTTATGCTAAAGCCACTATTGCATACCAAGATGGTGAAGATAAAGAAACGGGTAAAACACTTGATACAATCACGCCGTTAACATCCGTTGTTGGTGTGGGGTATGATGCACCAAATGAAACGTGGGGTACTGCGGTAGATATTAAGATGGTTGCAGCAAAAGATAATTGGCAAGATAAAAATAATCTAAATGTTGCTGGTTATACTGTGGTTGATTTAACAACGTATTACCATCCGGTAAAAGATATGACTATTCGCGCGGGATTGTTTAATGCGTTAGATAAAGAGTATTGGGAATACCAAGATCTGGCTGGTGCAAGCAAAACGACCGATGGTATTGATCGCCGTAGTCAGCCTGGGCGTAACTTTGGCATCAATCTTAACTATGATTTCTAAGTTTTTATGGCTAAAAAATAGTTAAAATAAAGCCGTGTTATGATCTTTTTAAAATAAAGTTCATTAACACGGCTTTTTATTTTAACAATAAAAGCGTTATCGGTTTTTTAGAAAGGCGCCATCTTCCAAAACAATTAATGGTTCAATATCGCTGTCTTTTTTAATGACCAATGAATTGTCAGAGCGTAAACAAACACCACCGTAATTGCCATCAACAGTAAAAGTACAAACTTGAATATATTTGTTTGCTACTTTAGGTAAACACCATAATTGCTGATAAATATTTTTCTGCTCGTTAAATTTTCCATCAGTTTTATCTAATACAGATTCATTATGACTGACTAAATCGATGTTACTACCGCAACGCCCAGCAATCGGTTTAATTGCATAACCTGTTTGGCTGAGTTCATCTGTAATGTGAAAATCGGTATCCAATAAGTAATGATGATGAGGGAATAAAGACCACAATACCGGCAGAATAGCTTTATTACTTGGGATCACCGTCCATAATGGCTCAAATACTTTGATTTCAGGGCGCAATAACACGTCAATTAAACGTACTTTTGTATCTGGATAGCCAGTATGAATCGGTACTGCTGCATATTCGGTAGAGCTAACTTCACGCACTTGATCTATGGCTGTTTCCCATGCCCATGTTTTCCAGACACATTCAATTAAACGTTCATTATCATCAATTAATTGTCCGGCTGGGTTCCAGTGAATACCGTCTAATCCTTTAAGTATTTTGCTTTCAATTCCTGCTAAAGTAAGGGCTTTTTGCATGAATAAAGCGTGATAATCTTCTTCGTCATCATCGTCTTGCATGATATGAACGAAAGAATATTTTTGACTGTATTTCCATACACTGGCAAGCTCATTCAGTAAATCTTCTGCTGGGCTGTTTTCAGTGATATCACCTCCTTGCTCAGCCCATTTTTGAATGACCAAACAAGCTTCAGTATGACAAGAAGCTGAGTCAGCATTGTATTCATAAACTTTTAAGCCATTTTCATCCATACAGAAATCTAAACGACCAGTTAGCATACTATGGCGGTGTTTTTGCCATGATAGGCGTAGCCGAGGCCATAAAATTTCTGGAATATCAAACAGTGCTAATAAATTATCATCTTGCAGTACTTTGTCTGTTGCGTGTAAGTACATCAGATGCAATTCATTGGTTGCTTTAGCCAGCTCTTGTTCCGCACTTTCTGAAATAGTGAAATAGCGGTAGATATCATCATTGAGTAACTTGTTAGCATTAACGCGCGAGTACGTTTGTTCTAGCTCGTCATTGCTATCTAACCAGTCGTTTGCAAACTGACCGCTATTTAATCGCCAAGCTGCTTGAATATTAAGTAATTCAGGCTTGGGAGAGGGCTGTGGTAGGCTATAAGTTGTATCTGCATTATAAGCCATCCAACCTAAAATTTCGGTATCATCAAAGGTATCTTCAATGGTGTAACAACCATCTTCAATATGTAATGTAAGTTCACGGGTCCATTGTTGACCTAATGGTAATGGCGCAAAAGTCACATTTTGCTCGGCAATCATTACTTTATCATTTTCAATATGGGTAATAATAGCAACATGGCCTGTGTCTTGAAATTCCCCTCCTTTTTGCCAAATCAATAATGATCCAACAACAGGTTTTTGGCGTGAACCATTTTCAAAAGCATATAAAGGTAAAATTTTATCGTTAACCACTTGGCGTAAGAAACGTAACGAGAAAATTTCATATGCCATTCCGACATCGGTAAATACTAATCCATAGTTGATATACAAAAAACGACGTGCAAACTCAACACATTGCCATTTATATCCCATGTATTCTCCGTGGATATAACTCCTCATTGCAGAGTCATCAGCATATTCGTCTTCATTTATCGTGCTGTAATCAGAAGAATAAATGGCGATACCACCTGCGGCATAGCCAAGTAAAGTACCGAAAGGGGCATTGTTGGGATTATCTATATTCATGCTTTTGGCCTAGTTGTGGTTTAACCTTTTACGACCGATGATGTGGCTCAAATAATGAGCGTTATTAAATGCATACGCATCAGGGGGGTGTGTTGAAAATAAAGGCTTTTATCTAAGCTAAAACTTTTGTGAAGGGTTTTCAATACACAACATAAGCTTGTAAATATATTTCAATGATATGGACGTTTTGTGCAATGTGATGGTATGGAAAAGAGGATCTTGAATTATTAAAACTAGAAGCATAGTCGCAGTTTGATCGTTTATTTTTTCTTATGATTAGTGAAAATGATGCAGAGTGTTAAAAATAGTTATAGCGATGCCTGTTATCGTTTAACGTTATGGGTTTTGATATAGATTGAGAGGAGTTAAAAGATGACAGATAAAAAACAAAGAGACATTGAAAAATATTACTCAAATGCTGAGTTTGTAGCCAAATTACGTCGCTTAGCTGATGCCGTAGAAAGTGGCAGCCGGTTTGAAATTCAAATTGCAGGTGAACGTATTTATGTGCCTGTTCGTGCGGAATATAGCGTAGAGCATGAACGTGAAGGTAACGAAGAAGAAATCGAATTTCAAATTAAGTGGTGTAACAAAGATTAAAAAAGATCAATGGACAGCCATAGCCTTGCACATCAACCATGAGCTACTATAGTTAAGCTTCAAGTTGCTTATGGTGGAACCAATGACAATCTCTAGACGAAAATTGATAGAGCCTCAAATCACGCCTTTTTATCATGTGATTAATCGCTGTGTACGTCGTGCCTATTTGTGTGGGGATGACCCGTATAACGGTAAAAACTACCAGCACCGTCGTGGTTGGATCGTTAATAAAATCAAATAATTATCTTCTGTGTTTTGTATTGATGTTTGTGCTTATGCTGTAATGAGTAACCATTATCATTTAGTGCTTAAAATAGATACAGAGCAGCAGCAAAAGCTAACTTCAGAAGCGGTAATATCACGCTGGTTACAGCTATTTAATGGCCATCCAATCGCTGTCGATTTTTTAAAAGAGGGGCAAATCGATTCGGATAAACAACAATCGTTATCTGCCTTAGTGGCTGAATGGCAACAACGACTAGGGAGTATTAGCTGGTTTATGCGTTGTTTGAATGAAGAAATTGCGCGAAAAGCCAATAAAGAAGATCAATGTAAAGGGGCTTTTTGGGAAGGACGATTTAAGTCCCAAGCACTACTGGATGAACAAGCGTTATTATCTTGCATGATGTACGTTGATTTGAATCCAATCAGGGCTGGAATTACATCATCACTAGAGCAGTCAGATTTCACTTCTATTCAACAGCGCATTCGTGAATACCATCATGCTAAAGCTTCCAGTTCAAAGAAAACGCCATCAAGTACTAGCCATTTTCAATTATTACCTTTTGTTGGTAGCGAACATCAGGCAAAAAAAGCGGGGATAAACTTTGCTTTTGCTGATTACCTTGAACTTATTGATTGGACTGGTCGGTGTATTCGAAATGATAAAAAAGGCTTTATTACACCTAATCAACCTAAGATTTTACAGCAAATGGGAATAACACTTGATGCTTGGCTTGAACACAGTGAACAATTTATGGAGCATTATGCCAATGTAAGTGGGAAATGGTCCCGAATGTGTGCATTCAAACAACATGTTGGTGGGCATTGGTGTAAAGGAAAGTCTGCGAGTCATCAACTACATCCGCGTTAAATATGCTTATTTATAATCAAATGAAAATACCACAATAACTATTAATATTGTGGGTGTTGTTGATCCTGAAATACATAAATTTCATCAAAAATGTAAAAATAAGCGGTAATTTTTATAGATAAATAGTTTATTACGGAGGGGTGATTTATTTTTTAGGCTTTTATTTAATAACTAAACATTTGGCTGTCCAGAAATAGAGAGTTTGTTAAATAATATGCATGTAATGATGTAAATTTATATCATGTATATATAAAGATTTTGTAAGTATTATTTTATATACGAAAAAATAATACGAAAAAAAATAAAAATCAATGGGGCAGTTATTTTTTAAAATGATATATATATCAATTATTAATGCTTATGTACTGCAAATAAAGATTTTTAAATTAGCGGCAAATAATAGCCTTTACATGTAAAAGATAACGTTCTTATTGATGTTTTAAGTTTATATCAAGTATTGAGTTATCTTGTTAACTACTATTAATTTGTTTAGTATACGAAACAAATTAATAGTAGTTAAAGGTTATGCATGCAATGGAAAAATATAATGGAAATGCTGAAATCTTCCTTTGGTAACGTTATTGAATGGTATGATTTCTGTCTTTTTGGTTATTTTGCTTCAACAATAGGCGATACATTCTTTAGTAATCAAAGTAAGTTTACAGCATTGTTATTTACATTTGCTACTTTTGCTGTTGGATTTTTAGCTCGTCCTATTGGTGGTTTTATTTTTGGTTGGATTGGCGATAAAGTCGGCCGTTATTACAGTATGAATTTAGCTATATTGATAATGGGGGCTGCAACTTCTGTTGTAGCGTTATTACCAAGCTATCAATCAATAGGTATTGTTGCTCCAATTCTACTTGTTATAATTCGAATTTTACAAGGTCTATCGGCTGGTGGACAATTTGCAAACTTACTTGTGGTGACAAGTGAAGATGATAGTTTGAAAAATAAAGGGTTTTATACAGGAATTGCATTAGCGGTTTCTGTCTTAGGCTTTTTATTAGCATCTGTAGTGAGTTATATTGTGATTAATATTTTACCAAACTCATGGAGTCAATATTCTTGGCGAATTGCATTTGCTATTGGCGGTATTCTGCTTGCGATTTATTATTTTTATGTCCGGTCTGACATTAAGGTATTATCAAAAAAAGAAAAAGTAGTAATAGAGTCTGAGAGTCATGATAATACATACCTTCATTTATGGCGTTTACATAAACTAAATTTTGTTATATCTACGGTATTATCCGCTGTTGTATGTGTTATATTTTATCTTGATTTTATTTATTTTGTTACATTCTTTACTCAGTATAGTAATCTTTCATTAGAACAATCGCTTATTATTAACTCAGTTATGTTAACCGTCGCATGTATACTATATCCTTTATTTGGATTTCTTTCTGATAAAATAGGAAGGGCACAATTAACATCTATAGGAATAGTATTACATATCGTTTTATTACCTTTTATTTTTAAGTTAATATTTTCAAACGATCTCTATAATATAAATGCAGCAATGTTAATGTTGACTGTTTGTCTTTGTGTAATACAAGCCGCTGCAACACCTATTTTTTCAGAGATATTCCCTGCAAAAGTTCGCAGCAGTGGCTGCTGTGCAAGTTATGGTTTGGGGGCTGCAGTAAGTGGTGTTGCGCCTATGTTAGCAATACAAATCACTCACTACCATATTCATAATCTTATTTACATATTTGCTATTGTTTTAATTATTGGTTTAATTTGTATTTTTCCTCTCATTTTTAATGTTATATTAAATCATAAGTCTAAGGTATATAATTTTAAGAACGTGTGATTTATTCTTCTTTAATGTGGTTTATATTATAAATACTGACACTAGCCGTATAATACTCAAGTATTATACGGCTTTGACTGATTATTTCTATTAACTATTAATAAAGCTATTAAATTTACCGATTGTCTTATTTAAACATCATTGAATAAGATATATTTTTGGGTAGCGATCATTTATTTTGATACTGATCCAAATCGAACAACTTATCGCGAATTGCCCAGAAGCGGCCACTTTTACGGGCAATAATGATTTCTGGTGGGCGTAATCGATGTTCGTTATTTGCCACTTTTGTCGGGGCGGTATCAGTAAAGGGGCGATGTCTATCCACTAAGTGCGGATTAATAAACTTGGTGAGAAAGTCACTCTTTTGAGTATTGGTTGATAACTGCCAAATCTCATTAATTTCGTTGTCTTCATCACCAATATAAACCACTTTAAGTTGTGGCTTACCAAACTTATTCTTACCCGGTTCTAAACGCATATCGGTGCATTTCATTATCATTGCATCTTTGAGCTTTAATGCTTCGCGTAGCTTTTTATCAGGGTCAACCATCACCGCATCACATTGATGACAGCGGCGAGCGGCAATGTCGTTATCTGCGCCACATTCTTCGCAATATTTTGCGCGGAAACGGTAGCCACATTCTTCACGCTCACCCGTATCGTCATCTTCAAAATAGCCTTGGCAGCGTCGACCATAATGCTCAACGAGAAAGCCAGCAGGATCAAGCTTGCCCCAAAAGCTATTGTTAAAACCACATGCAGGGCAGGGAACCATCACTACTTCACTGTCGCCATTCGGTTTAGGATCGCCCACTTCAGGTTGGTAGAGATCGTAACAGTTACCCGCATATTCAAGAATAAGACAGTCTTTTTTACCTTCAAATAACCGTAAACCACGGCCGACGATTTGTTGATAAAGGCTAATAGATTCTGTTGGGCGTAATACGGCAATAAGATCAACATGCGGTGCATCAAAACCTGTAGTTAATACAGATACGTTAACAAGGTATTTGATTTTTTGTGCTTTAAAATCATTAATGATTCGATCACGTTCATCAAGGGGGGTGTCGCCGATAACAAGCGCGGCATTTTCATGTGCGAGATAACCCATGATTTCTTGAGCATGATTAACTGTTGAAGCAAAGATCATGATACCGCGGCGATCTTTGGCATAGTCAATCACCTGTTCAATGATCATTGGTGTAGCGCGGCCTGATTGTTCAATTACACTATCGAGATCTGATTCTTTATAGTGTCCAGTGTTTGATGGTGTTAATGAGGAAAAGTCATAACCTAATACTGCCATATCCATTACTTTAGGTTCAGTTAAAAAACCTTCATCAAGTAAGTAACGAATGGGTAATTCAAAAATACAATCGCGAAAGAAACGCTCGGTTTCAGTTTTGACTTGGCCACGAGTGTGATATTTGTAAATCCAGCCAATACCTAAACGATAAGGGGTCGCGGTTAATCCTAGTACCTTGATATTGGGATTAACAGTTTGTACATGTTTGATAACTTTTCGATAGGCACTATTTTCATCATCAGGTACGCGATGACATTCATCAATAACCAGCAATGAAAATTGTTCATGAAATTTATCAAGACTGTTTGCCATTGATTGAACTGAAGCAAACACCACTTGTTGATCGGTTTCTTTACGTCCTAATCCCGCAGAGAAAATAGCTGCTTTCAGGCCATAACTTTCATATTTAGCGTGGTTTTGTTCTACCAACTCTTTTACATGAGTTAATACCAGAACACGGCCTCTAGCAATGCGGGCTAATTCTGCGACAACGAGACTTTTCCCTGCCCCTGTGGGTAGAGCAAGGACGGCTGGAGTACTGTGTTTGCGAAAGTAATGAATGGTAGCGTTAACGCTATCTTGCTGGTAAGGACGTAAAGTATACATGTGGTAAATCTATAACAAGTGAACTGCTATTAGTGTACATTTAACCAGTGTTTTGGCAAGAGCTAACCGTAACGAAAGAGCGCGCAGTAATTTACTGAATTAATATGGGGTTGAGATGTGTGCGAAAAAGAAAACTTGTCAACAGAAGATGCGATTTTTTAAGGTAATAGCTATGGTCGTTATTGAGTTTATATATTGCATAAATAGGGCAATCTAGTAACGATAATAATGTTACATTGTAACTTAGCTATAATCTTTACTTATAATTAAAAATCACAATCAATGCTTTATATTTTCAGAATTATTATCGTTTTATCGGCATTTTTATCATGGTATGCCGCAGCGTCTACGACGCGAACGACCGCACATGTAACGGTGCATCACTCCCGTATTCACCGTTATTATTTACATAAAAGTAAGCAACAAGGGCACACATTACACTATAAACACCATGTACGTAAGACTCATCATCTTACAAAAGCACAAGAACGACGACATATACGATTAGTGAGACATAAAATTTTCCATGCATACTATGGATGGAAAGGGACGCCTTATCATTATGGTGGCTCAAGTCATAGAGGTATTGATTGCTCAGCCTTTGTGATGAAGATGTATCGGCAAGTATTTCATCGTCATTTACCTCGAACAACGTTAGGACAGGTAAAATTAGGCCGACGTATACGTAAAGATCAAGCCAAACTAGGGGATTTAGTCTTCTTTAAAACCGGGCGAAATGAGCGTCATGTGGGGATTTATCTTTCTAATGGTGACTTCATGAACTCAGCAAGTTCGCGAGGGGTGTCGATTTCAAATTTACATCATACTTTTTGGAAACGGCATTTTTGGCAGATTAGACGATTAGTCACTATCTAAGATTGACTAAAAACGGAAGCTCTTGAGCTTCCGTTTTTTTGTTGAAATCTATAACGGGTTGTTATGGTTTTGTCCAAATTCGCGTATTGAGGTCGAGTTCATCAACAATATTGATAACAAATTTTAGATCATAATAAATAGATGCGATAAACGTTAAAGAATCAGCTTGTTGAAATAATTTGGGTTCAAAATAATTTTTAGAGCTTGATATTGCAATATACAGATGATCATTAACAAATGAAAAGGCTATTGTGTGATCTGAGCGGTTACTGAAATTGATTAACCGTTGCACCATTGCTGGCGACAGTAAATAACGTGCTTCTACTTGATCATTACTGTAGACATTGAATAGTTGCGTAAAATCTGGATCTTCAAGAATCACTTGTTGTTGGTTATTGCTGAAAATATCTGAGAGTTTCTGTCCTATTGCCGAAAAAATACTGTGGTTCTTTGGCATGATGGTAGTTTGCCCCGAGAAATGTTTATTTGCATCAGCAACGAAAAATAGCCCCTTAAAAATAGTATGCCATTGATCTTGATTTTTACCGCTGTTATCTCGGCTTTGTGTTTTATATTCAGTATGTAACTCAGAAAAGCGTAGCGATGTTTTATCTATTTGGCCTTCAATAAAATCTTCACCGCGATAACGGTCATAGTGGCGACCAAAAAGGGCACTATTTTTATAGTCTTGCTTATCAATGCATTGTGTTGGTTTGTAACTAAAACTGCTATCAATAGAGCTGATTAATTTAGTGACTATTTTATGCTTGTAATCTTTTTTATACTGATCCCAACGTTTGTTGTATAAACGGTGCATAACGATAGCAATAATAATCGAAAAAATAATTCCGAAAGCTTGAAAATCGTACATAAAGCTTAATGGAATGATAATAATGGCAAAACCAACACCCAGTAATAATGATTGCCAATATTGTTTGATAACTTTTTTACGATCCTGATCTAGTGCTTCTAATTGAGGTTTAAGATGGGTTTCGTAAAGTACAGTAAGTTTACTATCCATAAATATTGATATCCTACTGCTTAAATAAACGTGCCGCATCAATGTTAGTGCGTTCTATATCTGTAATTTCAAATAACGGTAGCGTTGTTAGCATCATTTGGTTAGCAATAAAGCTGGATGGAAACATTTCAATGGCGTTGTTATAGCGTGTTACTGCAGCATTAAAACTACGACGAGCTGCTGAGATTTGCTCTTCCGTTTCATTAATCGAACGCATTAACAGGATCGTATTTTCATTTGCTTTTAAATCAGGATAGGCTTCAATCGCAATTTTAAAGTGAGAAACGGCTTCTGATAGCTGTTTATCTAATTGTGGTTTATTTGCTGTGTCTACATGCTGTGATTGCTGTCGTAATGCGGTTAATTCTGTGAGTACCGACTGCTCATGTTTCATGTAAGCTTTAGTGGTTTCAATTAAGTTTGGGAGTAAATCAAACCGCTTTTTCAACATGACATCAATGCTTGCCTCTGCATTTGCCACTTGATTCTTTTTACCAATAAGGCTGTTGCGCATTGCAATATATAACCCAGCAACCAGTGCTATAAAGACGACTATACTTATTAACATTGTTATTTTCCTTTATATAAACGAGTAGCGAGGAACAAGGGAGTGACTACCTGTTTTTAGGTTTCCTTTAGTTATAACGAAAAAAGCCTTGTCAAAACAAGGCTTAAATGCAGATTAATCGTCATTATTAGGTTAATTTATGAGGCAAGAGTGGCTGGTACTGGTGATTCTGTTAAGTTTTTTGTCATCATGCAAAATTGACGACGAGGTGTAAAGCCATGCTTTTCATAGAAATTACGAGCTCCCGCATTACCGATATTAACCTCAAGTGATAACGCTTTAACGCCATCTTCTACAACTAATGCTTCAAGTTGAGGTAATAACTCGGTACCAATACCATGTTGACGCCAATCTGCTTTTAAGTAGAACTGATCGATTAAACCAATTTTGCCACCATGCTCAAGACTAAAGCTATAGCTGACAATAATATGTCCAGCAATATGTTTAATACCGTGCTGTTCTACTTCAATGAACCATGCCTGTCCTAATTCTGGATTACTGAGCAGTTGCTTTACTGCGATCATGGTCTGCTCTGTATTTTGAGGTAAGGCCTCATAATCAAATAATTCATCGATTAACTGAAGAAATTTATCTAATGAAGAAAGTATTGGTGTGCGGAGAGAAATGTTCATACTGAGTCCCTAAGTTAAAGCCTTATCTTGAAAGCTTTATTGATTACAACGTGTGAGTAAGTTGTTGTATTTGCATAGAGTGAATGTTTTTTTATTTGTAATCTAGCAGATATATGACAATTGAGTCATAGAAATGTTCATATTTTTAATGAAATAACGGTAGCGTTAACTCTTTTATTTTTAGAAGGGTGTTGTTTCAATGTGTTTAGAGCATGAATGTGGTCGAAATTGAAGTTTTTAATGCATATCTGTGATTTGCTTCTTATAATACCAAATCTTTTATAAGTAGCGGAGCCAGTCAATGAGGCTTGATAAATTCTTAGGTACCACTTTAGGTATCACCCGTAGAGAAGCCGGTAAACTTCTTCGTGATAAAATGATTGAAGTTGATGGTGAGATCGTCCGCAGTGCTTCTTTCTCTGTTGGCGACAATAACAATGTAGAATTTAATGGTCGTCCACTTCGCCTACAAGGGCCTCGTTACTTCATGTTGAATAAGCCACAAGGTTTTGTGTGTTCACATGTTGATGATTTCAATCCGACTGTTTTTGTATTGTTTGATGAAGTTAGCCCTGAAAAGATGCACGTGGCTGGACGTTTAGACAGTGATACAACTGGTTTAACATTATTAACAGACGATGGCCAATGGTCACACCGTATTACTTCACCGCGCCATGTGTGTGAGAAAGTTTATTTTGTAGAAACAGCTGATCCTATTGTTGCTGAAAATATTGCGCAATTTGAAGCTGGTGTGCAATTAAATGGTGAGAAAGAGCTAACTCGACCTGCTAAATTAGAAATTGTAGGTGAACGTGAGGGTGTTTTAACCATCACTGAAGGTAAGTATCATCAGGTGAAGCGTATGTTTGCTGCGGTAGGAAATCGCGTTGTTGGCTTGCATCGTGAGCGAGTAGGTGCAGTTGAATTAGATGAGGATCTTGCACCGGGTGAATACCGTCCATTAACGGATGAAGAGATTGCGTCGTTTCTAGCTAAATAATATTACTCATTGTTTTAAATACTAAAAAAGCATAAATATTCTTGTTTATGCTTTTTTTATAAGTTGCATATTAAATAAAATCAATGTTACTCAGGGTAAGATCAGTTAGAAATTTTTTATTTCCTATTAGGAAAGAATGATTGTCGTTTTTTAGCGTACAATAGGGGTATTGTCCTCTCAATAGCAATTATATACAGCTTATCGTTGTTATTTTTATAAAAGAATCCTTATGACTCAACAAGCCTCATCTAAATTGAGTTTACAGCTCATTCTCATTCTCGGTGCAATTGCCGCTTTAACTCCTTTTGCTATTGATATGTATTTACCGGCAATGCCAGATATTGCTAAAGACTTTTTAGTCTCTCCTGGTGCCGTTCAAGTCACACTCACAGCTTACACCGCAGGTTTTGCTTTTGGTCAGCTAATTCATGGCCCATTAGCTGATAGTTACGGTCGTCGTCCGATGCTCATTATGGGGACGGTAAGCTTTTTAGTGTTAACTATTTTAGGTGCATTAAGTACAAATATAACTGAGTTAACCATTGTGCGTGTGGCGCAAGGTTTTGCTGGTGCAGCAGCGGCAGTTATTATTGGTGCTCTTGTTCGCGATATGTTTGAACGTGAAGAATTCTCTCGTACCATGTCATTTGTGACATTAGTCATGACCATTGCACCGTTAATCGCGCCTGTATTGGGCGGTCATCTTTCTGTATGGTTTGGTTGGCGTGCTGTATTTTGGGCATTAGCTATTTTTGCTGTCATTGTTTTAGTGTCTATTTTATTTAAGATTAAAGAAACACTGCCTAAAGAAAAACGGATGCCGTTTCATGTATCGTCAATTATTAAGAACTACAAACGTTTACTATCAAACCCTGCTGCGTTTGGACTTATATGCTGCAGCGGTTTTTCTTTTGCTGGTATGTTCACATTCTTAACCGCGGGTTCTTTTGTATACATTGATATCTACGGTATCAGTGTTGAGAATTTCGGTTATTACTTTTGTTTGAATATTCTATGCATGATCCTATTTACTAGTATCAATGGTCGTTTTGTAAAGCGAAAAGGAACCCACTGGATGCTGCGCTTTGGTTTGATAATTCAATTAACCGCAGGTGTGTTGTTATTTATTGGTCAATGGTTAGATCTAGGATTATGGGGTGTGGTTATTCCTGTTGCATTATTTATCGGTACATTGTCAACTATTGGTAGTAACACCATGGCATGTTTATTATCGAGTTATCCGCAAATGGCAGGTACCGCTTCTTCTTTAGGTGGAACGTTCCGGTTTGGTATTGGTTCTATTGTCGGTGGTCTGGTTGCATTAATGCCGGATAGTAATGCGTGGCCAATGGCATTGACCATGGCATCATGTGCTATATTGTCGGCTGGTTTTTATTGGTTCCTTGCACGCACAGCTTAGAGGCTGTGTGGTGATTTGATATTTTTGGATTGTTTAAAATAAATCATGACCATTTTTTTTAATGAAATTTACAATGTAGTGAGCAGTGGCTTAGTGGCTTTACAAGAGGCACAAGCAACAGGTAAAGCACAGAAGAACCCAGTCAGTGAAAGTATCTTTTTGAGCGCTTGGGTAACAAAAGTACTTAAACAACATAGTTTTGATCGTTGTGTAGTGAAAACATTGCAGGAATGGCAGCAACAATCACGCACCATGGGTAAAAATGCGCAACTAAAACTGCATTTTGAACGCTTAGCTGAAACTTACGCTAAAGTCACGAATGAGCAAGGACAATCAACGGCTATTTCGTCTGCAGTAATGACAACCTTTTATAGTGCGTTAGAGCAGCAAAATTGGGTTGTGACAAATGAGTATGAAGTTAATCGTAAAGTGAGTCATCATACTGATGGTAAAGCATCGTTAGTGGTTTGTTCAGCGCAATATGCAGGGTCAATGAATGATGACAGTGAGCTAATTAAGCCATTATCATTGTACGTACGTGGTAATGTGCAGCAGTTTATAGATACGGCTTACCAACATGGAATTTTGTTATTCAAAATTACTGACTATAAGTCTAAAGTTAAATTTCATGGGGAATACATTATTTACCCATTAAATGCAGGTTTACACTTACCAGAACTACCGACTCGAATACTATAACGTAAATTGACAACTAAGCCGCATTATTGCGGCTTAGTTGTATTTGAGACAGGTAGAAAAGGGCACAGATAACATTCGGCAGCCATATTATGATGATTTATTGATGAATCGCGTTATAGAAGCGATGAAAAAGCGTTAGTGTGATTGCAAGAATGGCACAGACGATAAGTGTAATACCAAGATTGCCCACTATTGCCGCTTTATGTAAACCTGCACCAATAATGAGATAATAAAATAACCCAAGAAGTGCACCAGCGCTGCCTAAATGATCTCTATAGTTATTTAATGCAGTACTTAATAGGTTAGGTAAAGCTAAACCAAATGATAAAGAGACAAAAATCATCGGTAAGAAAAACCAAATGGAGTTTTGTAATAGATAAACGCTACTACTACTTATTAGCAATATGATAGAGGCTAAGGTAATGATTGTTTGCGGTATAATTTGTTGGCGTAATAACCGCATATTAAACATAGCTCCAAAGATTGAACCTAAAGCTAGAACAGCGCTGGTATAACCGAATAATTTAATGCTGACATTTAATTTTTCAAACATAAAAGGAGCAAGGCTATAATAGGAGAATAATGCAATATTAAAAATGGCAACCATTAATACGATGTACCAAACATGAAGGTCTTTTAGCATTTTGATAGCGACGAAAAGTAAGCTACCGCGTTGGGTGTGAGCTGGTTTTGTTTCAGGCAATTGCATCAAACACCAACAGAGTAATCCACTTGTTAGTATTGCCATGCCAATAAATACCCACTTATAGCCACCATGAACGGTTAGCCAACTGCCTACTAACATACCAATAATAGGGCTGATGCCAATGGCGGTTCCAATAATAGAAAATGCTCGCCCGAGTTCTGGCCCTTGGTAACAGTCACGAAGAATAGTTTGGGTACAGACTGATCCTACCGCAGCTCCAAATGCACAACAACTAAAGCTGATAAGAAGTAATGTAAATGTTGATGCGTATAAAGTGAAAATAGCAGAACTAATAAAAATAATGAGCCCAACCAGTGTTGAATGACGACGTCCTATGGTGTCACACATCCTTCCCCAAAAAACGACCCCAATAGCAAAGGCAACAAAGAATACTGACATTCCTTGTGCCGCTGTTGAACCAATAACACCAAAATGCGTTTTAATCGAGGTTAATGCAGGGCTGTACATGGTTTCAATGATCTGCGGAAACATTAATAATGTCACCGCTAATGGTATTGATATTTTATTAATATTGTTATTCATATTATTTTTTATAAATCCCATGATGTTGTTCTAAAGATATAATTTCTGGTTATTTTTTAATTCATGCGTGCAAGAGTTAAAGTAAATATACGTATTGTTTCATCATGGCAATTATTATAAGGTGCTCATTTTTGAACTTATATTAATATAAAGACTATATATATTAATATAAGGACAGGTGGTGGCAGTAATGGCATATATTGAAGATAATCAGCAATTTTGTCCCAATGACTTTGATGGTTTAGTGATTGGTCTTGCGGCGAATGTTGGTGATCATAATTCTGGCGAGCATCGGCATGATAAAGATCAACTCTTATTCTCGCATCATGGATGTATGGTGATCACCCTTGCCGGAGTTAAATGTGTGTTACCGCCTATGCGTGCAGCTTGGATCCCTGCAGGGATGTTGCATAATGCGCAAATGACCAATGTAACGCAGTATCGCTCATTGTATTTTGATCCAGTATTACAACCACAATTGAGTCGTGACATGAAGATTATTGATATTAATCCATTGATGGCTATACTGCTTGAAAGAATGTCGATGTGGGCGTTTGATAAACCTAATAAGGAACAATTAAATTCGGTTAACTTATTGATAGAAGAACTTAATATTGCAACTGAAAGTCATTTTAATTTGCCATTACCAGATGATGTTCGATTGGCTAAGTGGCTTGAAGAGATTAATAACCCCAATTTTATTGCACCAACGCTCGCTGATCTTAGTCTGTTAGTAGGAGCAAGTCAGAAAACCATTACGCGTATTTTCAGTAAAGAAACGGGAATGCCATATCAAAGTTGGCGTCAACAATGGCGGTTGTTAGCTGCAATTGAATTATTGTCGCAACATCAACGTATTTCTGATATTTCATACCGTTTAGACTTTGCGAATGATAGTGCTTTCATCAGTTTCTTTCGTCAAAAAACAGGTTTTACCCCCCTTAATTTCATGACTGAATTTAAATCATAATTTTTGGACACATAATATTTTAATAAAGACAGTATTAAGATGAATATTTGTCGTCATTGACTCATTTTTTGTGAAGATTTAACCACGAATAAACATTTAAATAACCCGTAATATTGTAGAATATATATTCTACGCTAAGCTCTCATCTTGATATTTTTTAAGTTGAATGTTGATGTTAATAAGTCATGATAGGCTTATTAATTACCGCAGTAATACAGATTGTATTGAGATAATAATTATTGTCACTGTGAGAGGGATAACAGATTAATAGGGACATCTATGCCTGTTTGTTGTACTAAACATCAGTCTACTCATATTTCTACACCTTTGATCTTATCGTTTGATGAGACATTAACTTTCTTTCCATTTGTGTTGGAGTTTTACGATTGGCGAGACGGTTTGATTATGTATCGTGCTTATCGTGATGGGCACCGTGAGTTATTAGAAGGCAGCTGCTCTTTTTATATTGAACATATTGAATCACTGGCTGGTGGCAAGGCATGGATTGAAAGTATACCCGAGGGGTTAGTTGATAAAGCCCGTGCTTATGCTGATTTGGGTGTTTACATGCTTAAAATGGCAGCCATGAGTGATAAAGCTCGCCATTTATTAGCCCAACGGCCAATATTGCTTTATCTAATGTGTGAACGTTATCCATTAGATCACGAGCAAGTATTAGCTTTATGCGAGTTAGGACAACGTAAGATCTTAGCCAAATTAGGGCTAGCATCGTGTCGTTCTGCGCTACGTTTTATTGATCGTATTCAAAGTGATTTTTCCACCCGTTCAGTAGTGATTGTTATTCATCGTCTACTTGATCCTGAAATGATGACATTTAAACTTTTTCGGCATTATTCAGTAATCACAACCTTAACATTACAAGTGTATTTACAGTGGCCAACACTGACCGGTACCAAATTAGGCTTTTATTTAATTACAGCGTCGCCGCGAGAACGGCTGCGGATTAATCAAATATTATCAGACGTGTTTCAGTTAGGTTATCGTGTACTTGATGTTGATTCAGTGCGACGTATCCATGCTGTAACATCGTATGATGAGTTGAAAAAATTACATGATCGATGGTTAATTGCTCAAAAAACAGCAAAAGTTATACCAGATCCAAGTTGCGACAAGGAGTATGAGATTCCTTTTGAAGGCAATAGTAATATTGTGCCTATTCGAAATTACCAGCAACTTGAACTTGAAGGCATTGAACAAAATCATTACGTTGCTATTTATCATCACCGTATAGTTAAAGGTGAGTATTTAGTCTACAAAATGCATATGCCAGAACGCGTTACCATAGGATTAAAGCGCCATTATTTAGCCAATGGGCGGGCGAGTGATATTTATACTGTTGATCAAATTCAAGCTCGAAATAATCGTTTACCGTCGTATGAAACGTTAGAGACAGTGTATAGCTGGCTTGATAGTGTTAGAAAATAATAATGTGATTATTACTAGAATATGAGCCATAGATCTTAAATCGCATATCACTATCAATATGCGATTTAAGATCAGAGTGCTGATTTTTAATCAAGATCAGAGCGTTTAAGAATCAAGTTAGGGTTAGGGCAATTATTACGGTAAAAATCCAATTGGAGAGGATCAACAACCCCAATATAGTTATCGATATTAGCTCCTATATTTTCAATGATCTGTAAATGAAGATGTGGAGCCCAACCACCATTTTCTTCTGTGGTGCCTATCGCCGTGAATTGTTGACCTGCTTTTATAAAATCGCCAACTTGTAATTGCGTATGAGCAGCTTGGTGAAGATGACCATATAAAGTAAAAAAGGATATTCCCTCAAGCTGGTGGCGTAGAATAATCGTTGGGCCATAGTCCCCCTCGTTTTGGTGATTAGCAATACTATGAACTTCACCATCTAATGGTGCAAAGACTGGCGTTAAAGAGGGGACGCCTAAATCGATTCCTATATGAACGGTACGATTTTTACTGTCATTAAAATTCGCTTTATCTTGATAAATCATACGCTGCTCTGCATAACGACCAATCACTATTTGTGCGTCTATTGCTGTTGCTTGACGAGTTATTTCATCAGCAAAACTGTGATTGGCGCTAACACTTTGCCAAAGCGCACTGCTAGGGGAAAGATCAACAACGAGACCGCTACCAAATTGATATTGTTCAGGAATCACGCAATGGAACTGATGAGCTTGAAGTATTTTAGTTAAGAGAGTCATGTCGGTGGTCCTATTCATTCTTTTAATTCGTTGCGGTAACGATAATCACTGTTTTTTTAGGGACGATAATCATCGCAATCACATAACCGATGGCGGCAATTGCTGTCGGTAGAATTAAATCAATATTGACAAATACACTGGTCAAATAGCCACTTAATGTCCATGCAAGACCAACCATAGCGCTTGACATTGCCATTACCCAACCTTGATCTGCTTCACTGGCTCTGTCTGATAATGCCGTAATGTAAAAAGGAAATGCAATCGCAACCATGACTGCAGTAAATATCATCGCAGCAATGTGTGTATTTGGTGTTGGTGTTATCGCTAATAAAATCATACCAATCGCTGCGAATAGGGTTGTGATCCGTAATGCAGTGAGTACGTTAATACGCGCGAGAATCAATCGAGGAAGAAGTAGTAGCGAACAGATCATGACAACACCAATAGCCATCATAAAATATTGGTAGAAGCTGCTTTCTACACTAATGTCCCATTTCTGAGGGAAAATAAACGCGATATTTTGAAAGTATAAACTCCAACTAAATTGGCAAATAAAAACGATCGCTAAACAAGCCAATAAACCTGATTGGCTACGTTTTAATGGGGCAACAAAAGACAGTGGATTTTCATTGTGTAAAGTGACTTGCAGTGGCAACCGAACCATTTGTAATAGCACCAAGCAAAAGATAGCAATAATAAGACATGCATAAAATGGTGCTTGAGTGCCATAGGTTGCTGATAATTTACTGCCTAATGCTGGGCCAAATGACATTGCCGCTGTCATTACCACTGCCACCATACTCATTAATGTTGCTTTGGTCTTTCCTCGGCTATTGTCAGCAAGAATTGCTTGTGCAATTGGTTGACTAGCAGAGCCAAGGCTATTGATCATGTTTCCTGCAAATAACAATGCAATTGATCCGATCACAATGGCATAGATCGGCATTGCAAAACCAATCGCAGCAATGATCAAACATAAGATCATGGTTACTTTACGGTTAAAGCGGTCAGCAAAACGGGCAATGAATGGGGTGAAAAACATGGAGATAAAGGGAGCGGCTGACATCACCGTACCAAATAAAGTACGACGTTGTTCGATTGGCATATTTTGTGCGATAGCAAGTGAGTGATCAGTTAAAAATAAACTCACATACGCTGGGATCGTAATAAAAAATCCCGCAGAGCCAAGGAAGATAATGCAATAGAGCGTAAATAAGGTGGTAGGTTTTAACGCCAAATGGTGAGTTGTCGTTGGCATATGCTGTGAGATCCTGACTGCGAGAATAATCGACTATTTTAATCAGGTATTACGATGAATCAAGTTATTACTGGTTCAGATATTAATAAATAAACAACGCCTTGTGGGTAAAGACCAATCACAAGGCGTATGTTTAAGCGACTAACGAGGAGAATTACTGGTTAATAGTAATCTCATTGTCCAAGTCTTTTAATGCCATTTTTTGAACGTTAATGCCAAACATCATCATGATTAGGCACCAGTTTAAGTAAGGTAATTTACCTGCACCTAAACTTTCAGTGACGTTCTCTGGTTTCCAGTTAAATAATGCCGCGATATTTTCAGTGGTCATTTCTGCAAATAAACCGCTGTCGATCAATTTTGCGAACTGATCGCTAGTTGGGCAAACAAACGTATTTTGACTGCCAAACGCAGAAGGCTTAAATAAGCGTAATACACGTTTGATCTCTTCAACTTCAATTATTTTGCCATTGGTTGCGATGTTAGGTCGGCCAATCAGTGCGGCAATAAAACACCAGCAAGGGTAAGGGATTGAAGAAACATCCAATGGCTCTTTTTTATATTTAGCAGTCCAATTACAGATGTTTTTTTCTTGTAGACCCGTAGCTAATGTAAGTTGCTTGGCATCATAACCATTATCTTTTAAAAGGTTAATAGCTTCTGCAACTTCAGAAACTAAAGGCTTGCTCCAAGTTGCAAAAGGGGTAAAGACATTTTCTCTAATCAAAACGATATTCCAATTGACAGTGTAATACAGGTGTTTTGCTAATTGTTGACGATCATACGTGTTCGGCGCTGTATGTCTATTAATATCCGCCGATATAAATAAGATAGAAACAAGTTATTTATTGCAAGTGGTAACAATGCTATTAAAAATAATTTTCTCATAACACTAGACGACTGGTCTAGTCGGACTTATAGTTAGTGTATGAAAACGAAAACAAACGATACACGTCAGCATATTTTAGATATTGGTTACCAACTTGTGGTGAGCAAAGGATTCACAAATGTTGGTTTGTCAGAAATTTTAAAAACAGCAGCGGTACCAAAAGGTTCTTTTTATCATTACTTTAAGTCAAAAGAGCAGTTTGGTGAGGCGTTAATTCATCATTATTTTGAACAATATCTAGAGCAGGTTTCCGCTATTTTAGTACAAGGTAAGGGAACGGGTTTTGATCGTTTGACTGACTATTTTTCACGCTGGTTAACCATTGATAACGGCACTTGTAACGCTAATAAATGCGTAGTGGTTAAGCTCAGTGCTGAAGTCTCTGATTTGTCTGAACCGATGCGGGAAGCTTTGAAAAAAGGGGCTTACAGCATTGTAAACCTAATTACGTTATGCATTGATAATGGCATTAAAGACGGTTCAATTACGGTAAAAGATAGTCAATTAACGGCTCAAACATTATATCAATTATGGCTTGGTGCTAGTTTGTTTTATAAGCTTAGCCAAGACGTTACAGTATTACAGCAAGCGCTTGCAACAACCAAAACGCAGCTACAGTCAGTAGTTTAGTAGTGGTCAGCTATTAATTATCCCATTATTTAATGATGGGATTTTTTGAAACTCAGCACTAGACGACTGGTCTAATATTTAATAGAAAAAGAAAAGGATAGCTCAATGACAAACGTAAACCGCAAAATCGTATTAGCATCTCGCCCTGTTGGTGCTCCAACAGCTGATAATTTTCGTCTAGAACAAACCGTTGTTCCGGTGATTGGAGGCGGGGAGATTCTACTGCGAAGTGTGTATTTATCATTAGATCCTTATATGCGCGGTCGTATGAGTGATGCTAAATCATATGCTGATCCGGTTTCGATAGATGAGGTCATGGTTGGTGGTACGGTATGTCAAGTTGAGCAGTCTAACCATGCTGATTTTACAAAAGGTGAGTGGGTATTATCTTATTCAGGTTGGCAAGATTATGCTGTATCAAATGGTGACGGATTAATTAAATTAGGTATGCAGCTAACACATCCATCCTATGCCTTAGGGGTGATGGGAATGCCTGGTTTTACTGCCTATATGGGCTTGCTTGATATTGGTCAACCTAAGCCGGGTGACACGATTGTTGTGGCGGCTGCAACTGGTGCCGTGGGTTCAATGGTGGGGCAGATTGGTAAAATTAAGGGTTGTCGAGTTATTGGTGTCGCAGGTGGCGAAGAAAAATGCCGCTATGCTAAAGATGTGCTAGGGTTTGATGATTGTATTGATCATAAAGCTGATGATTTTGCGGCACAACTGGCAGCTGTTTGTGATAACGGTATTGATATTTATTATGAAAATGTTGGTGGTAAAGTCTTTGATGCAGTATTGCCGTTACTTAATACTGGTGCGCGTATTCCATTATGTGGCTTGATTTCTCAGTACAATGCGACTGAGTTACCTCAAGGACCTGATCGCATGTCGATGCTAATGGGAACGTTATTGGTTAAGCGTATTAAGATGCAAGGTTTTATTATCTTTGATGATTATGCTGATCGTTATGATGAATTTGCCACAGATATGAGCCAATGGTTAGCGGAAGGTAAAATCCATTATCGTGAAGATTTAGTGCAAGGGTTAGAAAATGCCCCTCAAGCGTTTATTGGTTTATTAGACGGTAAGAACTTTGGCAAACTTGTTATTCAAACCAATCAAGCTCAATAGTAAGGTGAATAGAATATGATCACACTTCATCATTTAAATAAATCACGTTCAAAACGTATTATTTGGTTGTTAGAAGAGCTTGGCTTAGCTTATGAGGTAAAACCATACGAGCGTGACGCTGTCACTTTTCTAGCGCCGCCAGAATTGAAAAATATTCATCCGTTAGGTAAATCACCTGTTATTGAAGACAACGGTACGGTAATTGCGGAGTCTGGTGCTATTACTGAATATTTAATTCAGACGTATAGCCCTAATTTAGCACCTAAGGCTGGAACAACTGCTTACATTGAATATTTACAATGGCTTCATTTCGCTGAAAGCTCGGCTATTTTACCGTTATTATTAAAGATGTTTGTGGCTAAAGATGGAGCTAAAACCAACTTCTTAGAAGGTTATGCTGACATTGAAGCAGAAAAAGTTATTGGGTATTTTGAACAAGCTCTTGAAGACAAAACATACTTAGTTGAAGAGCGGCTTACTGGTGCTGATATCATGATGTCGTTTATTGCTGAAATACTGCAAAACAACGGTATGATTATCAATTATCCTAATATTCAACGCTATCAAACACAGTTAGCAACGCATGATAAATTTGTTAAAGCGCAACAGATTGAGCAGCAATTGGAATAACTGTTTTTTATTTTGTATTAAAGGTCACTTTTGAGTGACCTTTTTTGTTATATGGCAGTTATCAAATAATGAAGTCTCGATTAAGATTGATGTCGAGGGTGGGTATTATCGATAATAATATCTTTGCCTGTTTGTGTTCGCATAATAACGTGGGGTCGACCTGCATACAATGCCAATAAAGCCCATACAACACAAATACTTGCGGCCATTAATAAAGGCAATAGCCAACTGGCAGTCATTTCGTGTAACGAGCCAAAAATAATAGGACCGCTTGCTGCTAATAGATAGCCCATGCATTGCGCCATACCCGATAATGCGGCGGCTTGGTGTGCATCATGAGTACGAATTCCAACAAAAGACAGACCCAAAATAAAGCCACCACCACAACTAAAACCAATACAAATCACCCATAGAATGGCATGTTCAGGTATTAATAGTAGCCCTAAAATACTTGAGAATGACAGTATTGCGATTGCGACGCTCATACCACGTTTATCTTTTATTTTTACCATCAGTGGAATAAGGACCAACGCAGGAATAGCTGTTGATAATTGAAATATGCCGTGAATATAACCCGCTTGATTCTCTGTATAGCCATTAGCAACCAATATGCTTGGTAACCAACTGATAAATATATACATAACAAATGAGTTAAGACCGAGAAATATTGTCACTTGCCACGCAGCGGCTGAACGCCATAAATAACTATGGCTATCTATATCTGCCGTATCAATTGACGGACGAGTACGAGTATTTAACTGCGGTAACCATACTAAAATAGACAGTGCAGGAAACACAATGACGCTAGCCAATGAAAACGCCCACGATGGTATAGCGCTAATATGGAGTTTTTCTGCTAAGTTTAACAGCGGAATAGCAGTGCTAGAACTGATGGTTGAGCCAATCCCCATAACAAGTACATAGATGGCTGTTAATGTTGGTACTTGAGTTGGAAAGTCTCTTTTAAGCAAACTGGGTAATAAAACATTACCAATCGCAATACCTATCCCAATAATACAAGTTCCTAAAAAAAGCGTTGCCATTGAGCCTGATGAACGAATGATAATCCCTAATGAAACCAGTGTCAGGGCGATCATCAACGAAGATTCAAGGCCTATTTTTCTTGCTAGCCCAGAAGATATAGGTGAGAAAAGGGCAAAGGCAAGCAAAGGTAGTGTTGTTAACATACCTGCTTGTGTTGATGATAAATGAAGATCATGAGAGATAAATTCTAGAATTGGACCCAAACCTGCAATAGGGGCGCGAAGGTTACTTGCTATTAATAAAATACCTATAATTACTAATGTAGGATGTGAGAGTTTACGAATGGAGTGTGACATACCTGCCTCCTATAAAAAGATGGAGGTCATAATAGGCTTTACATTCATTTCTTTATTTGGTTGTATTGACATTTTATAGTCTAAAACGGTCATATTATGAATGTTAAAACCAATATTATGGGGTTTGATACCGATCTATATCCACAAAAGGTACTAGCATTACGGGTTGCGGGTATTGAAAAAGAGGCAGAAATGCCATTCCACCAACATTATAAAGGTCAATTAGTGATGCCGTTAACGGGGTTTGCTAAATGTCATATTGATGATGCGGTGTGGATGGTGCCATCACATTGCGCCGTTTGGATTCCGAGTCAGGTTCCGCATAGTAATCATATTTCAGTAGATGCTGATGTGTGTATGCTGTTTGTTGATCAAGATGTTATTGGAATGCCAAATAAAGCATGCACGCTTTCTATTACTCCATTATTGCGAGAGCTAATTATTCGTCTGGCGCAAGAGCAACAGAATTACGCTAAAGAAGGCACCGTAGCACGTTTAGTCGAGGTGTTGGTCGATGAATTAATCGTTATGCCAACTGAGCAGTTTGATTTTCCTATTCCGTCTGAACCTCGGTTACACCAAATAGCACAATGTTTATTAGCAAGTCCTGGAGACCGAAAAACCGTGGGTGAATGGGCGATACAATTTGCGATGAGTGAACGTACCTTAGCACGCTTGGTTAAACATGAAATTGGATTGACCTTTGGTCGCTGGCGAGGGCAGTTACATATTGTAGTAGCACTGCAAAAACTTTCGATGGGAGAATCCGTACAACGTGTAGCAGAAGATTTAGGCTATGAATCAGTCAGTGCTTTTATTTTGTTTTTTAAAAAAACCTTAGGACGACCGCCAAAAAAATACATGAAACAACGATAATTAACCTCTCTTACTATGACTATCTATATGTAAATAGGCGAGTTGTGAAAAATAATATAAGCATAGTGCTCAGTGGTTGTGCATGGTAAATTAAGTAACTTATTTAGTCTGTGTTGTTTTGAGTAAGGAATACGTTATGTCCCGATGGTTAGCCTATCATGGTGACAGTATCTATTTAGATGAATTGATTTATCAGCCTGAACATTCATTAATTCAGCAAAGTGTCGAATCGAATAAAAAGCGCGTTATACGTGCGAATGGCGATGGCTTTGGTTTAGGCTGGTATTCTCATCGTGCATTACCGGGCTATTATCATGATATTTTACCCGCATGGGGTGATGAGAATTTACGCTCGTTAGCGCATCATATTAGTTCACATCGTTTTATGGCACATATTCGTCATTCAACAGGCTCGCAAGTCTCTCGAGTAAATTGTCATCCGTTTGTTCTTGATAATTGGATGTTTCTGCATAATGGTCAAATCAGTGGTTTTGATCAGGTAAAATTCACGTTAGTCCGTCAATTAACCGAAGCGCTATTTTTAAAACGAGTTGGCACGACTGACAGTGAATTAATTTTCTTGATGATGATTAAAAATGGGCTTCGTATTGACCCTATTGCTGCGATTAATCAAACTTTATATGAAATTGAACAAGCAATGGAAGATAAGTCGATAACAGGGCCGTTAAAAACATCGCTTTGTATTTCAGATGGTGAGCAATTTTGGGTGGTTCGTTATAGTTCAGACCATCAGCCACCACCGGTGTTTATTCAGTGCTTAGACAATAAAACGATCCTTGCTTCTGAACCATTAGATCATTCTGATTCATGGCAAAAAATTCCACGTCAAACCATTACACATATTGTTAATCATCATTGCACGCAGCATGACTTAATTATTGATTAATCAGGAATGTGTAATATTGAAAAGGCAGTCTTAATCGGGCTGCCTTTTTAATATCTGCTTAGTCATAACTCGCGAAATTAACTGTTTTGTTACACAGTATTGAGGTTGAGTATAGTCATAAGACCGTTAGTTAAGCGCCTGTAAATGGATAAATAGCATTGGTATCTAATGTCATCTTAGTAATAATTCTATTTTGAAGATTATTCGCTGTTGCCATTGCTTGATTAGTGACCGTTAATTCAAAATTATTCAGTAGCGCTTGTGCTTTTTGAGGTTCAGTTTTATAGATTGCTAAATAATCTTTTTGTGTTTGTGCCATAAGTGCGGCTTGTTTCTTTTCAAATTCGGCATAGGCTTTTTTAACCATTGGTGCAAACTGATTATAGTCAGTCATTGCAAGGGTTTGTACTTTACGTAACTGCCAATAGGCTGACAAATTATCGGCCATGGTGCCGACGCCTGTTTTGTAAATAGCCGGAATTTTCGCGCCTTGATAAAACGCAATATAAGGGGTGAGATCGGTCATGCCCCAGCCAATATAAGCTACTTCTCCGATCGCCTGAGGTAATACTGGATTAATTTGGAGAATATGAGATTGGTAGGCTCTAAAGACAGAAATGGGACGGTAAGTTTCTTTAGGGTTAACGTTAGTATAAGGATCATGGGAAGTACCTTGATAATGATTTCGTAGCCCTTGTTTAACATCATCGATCGATAATTTATGTGCAGGCTCAGCAAAGACAGGAAAACCTTGTGGATCGGCTAAAGTTGTTTTAATACCGCTACTGTACATATGCTGTAAAGTATGTACGCGTGGATAATTATAAAGACGATCGTTGTTGTTATCGATGGAATAGGCACGGTGAAAATTAAAAGGGCCATCTTGCTGAGGTTTATAAACACCTTGAGCAATCGCAAAACTGATTAGCGTTGAACTTGAAAGATATTTATCTGTGTTATCAGGATCAAATTGTTGTAATCGGCCTTGATTAGCAGAAACAAAATAGTCGTTATTATCGAGTTTGGTTGCCATCCATTGATGACCGCTGCCTGTTTCTAAATACCAAATTCCCGTTTTATCAACAAAAGCAACGCCAAATCCTTCTGCAGCCCCTTGCTTTTCAATAATTTCACCTAAAAGCTGCACGCCTTCTTTAGCTGATTTCGCTCGCGGTAAAATGACATTAACAATTGAATCTTCATTGATACCCGCTTTTTCATTGTAAGGATCAACGGCAAGGACAGTGGGGTTATTATAAATAGTTTCCGTGGCTGACATTCCAATTCCAAGCTCATTAAAGCCCGCAGAACCAAAAGAAGTGTCATGCGTTTTTGCTTTAGAAAAACTGCTATAAGCAAGACTGGTTGCAGGTAAAGGGTAAGTAAACGCATTGCTACTAGAGCGAAATTCACCCGTTTTATTCGTTTGATGAGGATGATTAAACCAGTGCGGATTGACTAATGGGCTATGGTCCGCATTCCTCGCAATAATATAGCTGCCATCTGTTGTGGCTTGGTTACCGATTAAAATTGTCGTGCAAGCTAAAACTGATGGGGAAATTGTTGCCGAGACTACTGTGTAAAGTAAGGTGTATTTCATAAGATACCAATCCATTGCCGTTAAAAAAGTGCTTATTACTATAGGGCATCGAAATTGGGGTATTTGCGTGAAATATCACACTCAATACATCGTCTAAAATAGTTAAATGATAACTAAGTTTGCATCGATTCATTTAAAATTTGTTTGTTCAGTAACCATTTTTAAGTTTTGATATGATCAAAGTTTAATGAGTATTTTTGATGGTTGCGATTATATTTATTTCTCAAAAAGCAAATTTGTATGACAAGTTATAAGTTTATGTTTTCAAATTACAATCTTATGAAATGATGTATTAAATGTCTTTTTCTTTGAAAATCATAGAGAAAATTTAACTAGCGTTACGGTTTGGATGCTGATAGTGTGTCTTCCCTCACACACAGCGTGAGACATTTATGCGACGCAATACAAGTCAAATTAGCAACAACGTAGCTCCAAATATAGTTATGGGACTAAAAGGTTTAGACAATAAACTCGTTCCAGCTCTAACGATTGGGTTCATCACCTTATTCGTTCTTTCTGCTTTAATTGATATGCCTGCTTTTACCTCGATGATTCAAACATCATTCAGCTCTGCTGCAAACAGCTTTGGTTCAAGTTGGCAGTGGTTGATGCTGGTTAACTTTTTTCTGGCACTCATTGTAGCGATTAGTCCACTAGGTAAAAAAGTGATGGGCAGCGTTGCTAAACCAACTATTGGCACTTTTCGTTGGTTAGCCATGATCATGTGTACGCTACTTGCTGGTGGCGGTGTTTTTTGGTCAGCCGCTGAACCTATCTATCATTTCATGACACCTTCACCAACATTCCCTGGTATAGAAGGTGGTACGCTTGCCGCAGTAACGCCAGCATTAGATCAGGCCTTTTTACACTGGGGTTTTCTTGCTTGGGCTGTACTTGGTACACTTTCAACGATTGTTTTAATGTATGCTCACCATGAACATGGCATTAAACTTCGTCCACGCGCTTTATTATTCCCACTTTTTGGTCATCGTTTAGAGAATCATTGGGTCGGCAGTGTGATTGATGCATGTTCAATTATTGCTGTTGCGGCGGGTACTATTGGACCTATTGGTTTTTTAGCTTCTCAGTTAGGTTATAGCCTCGAGTTATTAACAGGCTTAGAAAACAATACTCAATCTCAGCTTATTATTTTAGCTGTTGTGGTGGCTATTTATTCTGCTTCGGCTGCATCTGGTATGGATAAAGGCTTACAGTGGTTATCACGCCTTAATGTTATCGGCGCATTTGTACTGTTAGCTGCAATGCTAATCTTAGGGCCAACAACCTTTCTATTAAAAGAGTTCGGCACGGCATTTGGTAGCTATATACAAAACATGGGTTCAATGAGTTTGACGACTGCAAAGCCTGAATGGAATTTATGGTGGACATGGTTCTTCTGGGGATGGTTCATTGGTTTTGCACCAATGATGGCAATCTTCATTGCTCGTATCTCTGAAGGTCGTAGCATTCGCAGTTTAATCTTGTGTGTTGCTGTTGGTGCGCCAATTGCGACAAACTTTTGGTTTGCCGTGCTAGGTGGTACTGGTATCTCATTAGAGCTAAATAACCCAGGAATGATTTCAGGTCCGTTGAATGATGGCGGTTTACCTTCAGTATTGTTAGCAACACTGTCTAATTTACCGTTAAGTTACATTTTATTACCGGCATTTTTAGTGTTAACCACAACATTTGTGGTGACCACTGGTGATTCAATGGCATATTCAATTGCGATGGTGGTTTCTGGTGATAATGAACCAAGCAGTAAACACCGTTTATTTTGGGCAATTACCATGGGGGTTGTGGCTGCAGTGTTGTTATTAGCTGGTGATGGTGGTTTAAATGCATTGCAATCCTTTATTGTTATTACTGCAGTGCCAGTATCATTACTGATCGGGCTAACACTATTAAGTGGACCTATAGCGGCATTGAAAATGACCTGTGCATCTAAAACAGCAAAAGCAGCATAATGAGACCGCTGTGATTTTGGGTGTTAAATTAACAAAAAACCGAAAGTGTTGTGCTTTCGGTTTTTTTTTTCGCTTTATTTTGAGCATTGAGAGAGGCGGCATTATTTTGTTTCTATATTGCCTTGTTGTATTTTTGCTTTACAACGGTTGACTAGGGCATGGGTCATGCCTCGAAAAATAAACAAATGGGCTGGCATCATCGCAAACCAATACAGTAGCCCCATAAAACCTTTTGGATGCCACCACGCACGAATGTCGATAGTTCGATGATCACCACAATCTTCAATGGTAAATTCTAATCGGCCTAAACCAGGCGCTTTCATTCCAAATAATAGTGATAGGAAATGATTTTTCTCAAGGCTGATCACTTTCCATGAATCAATTTGATCGCCTAATTGTAACTGTTGAGGATCACGCCGATAACGCTTGAGAGCATCGCCACCAATCATGGCATCCATCCATTCTCGTATTCGCCATAATCCATTGGCATAAAAATAGCCTTCTTCGCCACCAACAAGTTGTACCTGACGCCATAAGTCTTCGCAGCTTGCATCAGTTTTAAGCGTATAACCTGCTTGTTTAGGATAATAGCCATAGCCCGTTTGCCAGCGTAGTAGGGCATCAGGATCAAATCCCCAGATTTCGCTTTTAACGACTTCAGCATTCATGACCAGTGTTTCTTGAATTGCTTCTTCATAGCTGATCAGATGTTGAGGTATTCGACGTTGAAGTTCACTGCCGTCAGCAGGAAGATCGCAACTTAATCCTCCAATAAGTGCGCGGGCAATATTCGTTGGAACCGACGTTATAAAACGAAGCCAATAGGTTGCCATTTGAGGGCTTAACCATCTCAATGGAATTACTTTAATTGTTTTACCATGGACTTTGCTTAAGCGAACCATTTGATCTTTGTAGGTCATTTGTTCAGGACCCGCGACATCTAAGATAAGGTTGTCGTCATAAGGGCAATCAATAAGTTGAGTGAGATAATAAAGTAAGTTACGCAGGGCAATAGGAGAGTTACGTGAAGTGACCCAACGCGGAGTTAACATTACAGGTAAGTGATAAACAAAGTCTTGCATGACTTCAAATGCGGCAGATCCCGGCCCAATAATAATCCCTGCTCGAAGTTCAGTGACACATTTCCCGCTATCACGAAGAATATTACCTGTTTCTTTGCGTGCCATTAAATGTTTCGATTGGCTGGTTGGTGATTGTAATGCGCCAAGATAGATCAGATGTTTTACTTCACTTAGGGCAAGATACTGACTAAAATTTTTAGCGCAATCGAGTTCAAATTCAATAAAATCATGACCATGATTCATACCATGAACCAGAAAATAAACGGTATCGATATCTGTAAATAGATCCGTTAAATCTTGGTTAATGTTTAAATCTAATTCAACTAACGTTAGATTATCAATATTTCCCCAGCCACGTTTCTCTAATAGCTTGAGGTTCCGTCCAGTTGCTGTTATGTGATGGCCTAATTTTAATAAATCAGGCACAAGATGACTGCCAATATAACCAGAAGCGCCAACGACAAGTATATTTCTGCTCATTAAATAACCACTCTAAATTCCGTTTTGCGATATAAATAGGCAAAAAGTTCTGTTCTTAAATTTTTTAATATCGCCTTTAAAGATAATGGCTTTTTATTGATTAAAAGCAATAATAAACTGCAAAAGATGATAGTTTTTACTGGTTAATATGATTATTATCACCATGATTGTTATGGGTTTTTATGCATATGGTTGTGCTGATTCATTTAATAACAAAATAGAGCGATATAAATTAACCAAATCAGCGGGATAATTAAACTATTCGTATGGTTATTAATTCATTTATATGTATTTTTATATGATAGTTATTAAATTAAAATTAGAAAGATAAAAAATTTTTTAATGATATTTTTTTAACCCTAATGGTAGCTGTTTGTTGTTTAAGAAGAATATTCGAAAAAGAAAGCGTGATAAAAGATAATACTTATATAGCTAAGCTGTTCTGTGAGGAATAAAATAGGTATTATTGAATAACTATTTATTTTAATGATTCGATTTTTAAAATAAAGAGTGATTAATTTGTAATGTAAGCAAACGTTGGTGATTGAACATGTTACGACTATCTGAACTCTGCAAAGGGTATCTAGACGGTACCGAGTTTCATTCTGTGCTTCAGGGCGCTAATTTATCTTTAAATTCTGGAGAGCAATTAGCACTTATGGGAGAAAGTGGTTCAGGGAAAAGTACATTACTGAATTTAATTGCGGGGCTTGATAAACCTGAATCAGGTGAAATATGGCTCGGTGATACGGCAATACATGCAATTTCTGAACGTGAACGAACGGCCTTTCGTCGTGAAAATATTGGCCTTGTTTTTCAACAATATAATTTATTACCAACGTTAACTGTGGCTGATAATATTCGTTTTTGTCGTCAGCTAAAAGGGCTTCCTGACGATGACAAGCTATGGTTGAAGCTAATTTCTGCCTTGGATTTAATGTCATTATTATCTCGTTATCCTGAAGAAATTTCAGGGGGACAACAGCAACGTGCTGCCATTGCGCGTGCTATTTATATGGAACCGACATTGTTATTAGCGGATGAACCAACAGGGAGCTTAGATGAACGCAATGCAGATGCTGTTATTCGATTGCTGATTACCTTAACAAAACACCTCAACTGCACTTTATTAGTTGTTACCCATAGTGAGAAAGTTGCTGCACATATGCAAGGCTGTATTCGCTTACAGGGAGGTCAGTTACATGTTACGCCCCGTAGCTAGTGCGCTTTGGGGACACTATCGTCGTCACCCATTACAAATTGTTTTAGTATGGCTTGGATTAACACTGGGTATTGCATTATTAGTTGGTGTAATGGGCGTTAATCAACAAGCAAAAGAAAGCTACCGTAAAGGCGAACAACTTTTTTCTAATCCTTTTCCATACCGTATTCGCCACGCTCAGATTGGCATGACTGTACCGCAAGGTTTTTACATTCAAATGCGTCGAGCGGGGCTTAAAACGTGTGCGCCATTAGTCGAACATCGTATCATTACAGAAAAACAACGAGATTTTCAATTATTAGGTATTGATCCTGTAGCGATCTTTGGTGCTGTTAAAAATAGCGCCATGAATGGTAGTAAAATTCAGCTATTACAATTAATGCGCCCTCCGTATCCGATTATGCTAGGTCAGCATTTGGCGAGTTATATTGGTATTAAAGACGGAGATATGCTTACGCTTAATTCTGGGCGTCAAATAGGTCCGATGAAAGTGATCAATGACAGTCGTATGAATGATTCTCGTATGATTGCTGATATTGCTTTGCTGCGAGAGTTACAACCGAGTTCTGGTTTTAGCGCGATTGTATGCGGTGAAATGAGTAGTAAACAGTTAACGAAATTGACACATATTCTGCCTCCAGGATTGACGCTTGAACGTCAACATAATGCTAAGTTAGAACCACTAACCAATGCATTCCATTTGAATTTATTTGCTATGGGTATGCTGGCATTTGTAGTGGGATTATTCATTTTCTATCAAGCAATGTCGCTTTCTTTAGCACAACGACAACCGTTAGTGGGTATCTTGCGTCAATTAGGTGTAAGTGGGACGCAACTTGCTGGAGCATTGATTGGTGAATTGTGCTTATGGGTATTAGTGGGTCTGGTTGGCGGTAATCTTATTGGGTTGTTACTTGCACAACAATTATTGCCATCGGTTGCTGCATCATTAAATGATTTATATAACGCCAATGTCGGCTTACAAGTACATTGGAATTGGCAATGGGGGGCTGCAAGTTTAGCCATTGCTGTTTTTGGCTGTGCTTTTGCTTGTACATGGCCGGTGGTACGTTTAGTGAAATCGCCACCAGCACGACTTGCAACGCATTTATCTTTAGTGCGTTTTAGTGGTCGAGAATTTGCGTGGCAAGCCTTGTTTTCCTGTGTTTTTATTATTGGAGCAGGGATTGTTTATAAATTAGCTCATGGGCAATTAACCGGATTTGTTTTAATTGCCTTTATTCTCATTGCTTCTGGCTTAATGATGCCTTATTTGCTGTGGTTACTGTTTCATTTTCTTGGCAATATCAGTAGTAAAGCGCGTATGCGATGGTTTTTCTTTGATGCTGCGGCGAGTTTAAGTTATCGCGGTATCGCTGCAATGGCCTTTATGCTGGCATTAGCGTCTAATATTGGAATGGAGACAATGGTTGGCAGTTTTCGTAATACAACGGAAAATTGGCTTGAGCAGCGTCTAGCAGCGGATATTTATATTCGTCCTTCAATGAACATGGCACCACGGATATCAAAATGGCTGCAACAACAACCTGAAGTTGATCAAGTGTGGTGGAGCCGTCAAAAAGCGACTCGCTCAAGTAATGGTACGATCCAAGTTATGAGTATTGGGCAAACATCAGGTGAGCAAAACGCGTTGTCAGTAAAGGTAAGCCTCGATAACTATTGGCAGCAATTACATCATGATCGTGCCGTTATGGTCAGTGAATCTATGGCGTTGAAACACCATTGGCAGCCAGGTGATTTTATTGACCTTCCTGCTCCTATGAATAAAAACTGGCATGTTGTTGGTATTTATTATGATTATGGTAACCCGTATGGACAAGTCTTAATTTCCCAGCAAAAATGGCAACGTTTTTGGCCTCATTCAGGGCAAGTAGGATTAGGGATTCATTTAAAAAATAGCGCGAATTCAGAACAATTATTAGCGAAATTAGGTGAACGCTTCCTGTTACAGCCTGAGCGAATACGCAATAATGCGGCATTAATGAAGCAAGCAATGACAGTATTTGATCGCACTTTTGTTGTGACATCAACACTGGGTAATCTAACTTTGTTCATTGCTATTTGTGGTTTGTTCTTTGCGACAATAGCAGGTGAAATCTCACGGCAACGACAGTTTTCCTTATTACGTTGTATGGGAATGACTGGGGTTGAATTATCGTTATTAGGAGGCGGGCAATTATTAGTTATTGGTTTGATGACTGCCTTGATAGCACTACCATTAGGTCTACTTTTAGCACAACTTTTAATTGATGTTGTGCTGAAATATTCCTTTGGTTGGACGATGCAAGTTCAATATTTTCCTTATGATTATTTTATGACGTTAGGCACAGCTTTATTAGCATTGCTCGTTGCTGGAGCATGGCCAGTATGGCGTTTAGTTCATCGGTCTGCGATTTTATCTTTGCGAGAGTCATTTTAATGAAAGTTTCAACTCAGCAAGCTCGTTGGCATTTATTTTCTTTATCTATAATGTTAATGGGAATGATGCTGTTAAGTGGTTGTGATAATCAACCAACGAGAAGTAATTCAGTAAAAATGCTTACGCAGTCTAAAGATTTTGTGTTTGAACCTGTGTTAAAAGGGGAACCGATCTCGTTTCCTAAAGATCATGGTGAGCACCCTGAATATCTTGCTGAGTGGTGGTATTTAACGGCTAACCTTAAAACGGAAGCAGGAAAAGAAATTGCGGTGCAGTGGACGTTATTTCGCATGGCGACCAATGACGAAGATTTGAGTGGGTGGAAAACACCTCAAATGTATATGGCACATGCTGTTATTACAACGGAAGATAAAATTTGGGCGGCGGAAAGATTTGCGCGTGGTGGAATTGGACAAGCGGGAGTTAATCTTAAACCTTTTCGAGCATGGCTAGATAATTGGTCATGGCGAGCGGCGACCAGTGATCCTTTTCCTGGGCGCCTTGAGTTTTCCGATAATGATATGTCTGCGCGATTAAGCATAAACCAAAAAGGGGCTATCGTTTTACAAGGAGATAAAGGATACAGCCAAAAACATCCCTTATTAGGTATTGCTTCTTACTACTACAGTGCTCCATTTTTAGATATAAATGGAACTATTATATTAGATGGCAAGCGATATAAAGTGAGCGGTCGCGGTTGGTTTGATCGTGAGTGGAGCAGTAGTATGCTCAGCGCCAAGCAACAAGGTTGGGATTGGTTTGCTATTCACCTTAATGACGGCAGTGCTTTGATGGTATCGCAATTGCGTGAAGAAGGACAAAGACCCTATTTTATTGGTTCACGCTCTTGGCCTGATGGTCGAGTGGTAGAGTTAGATAATAACCAAATTCGAATGAAACCGATGCACTTTTACAAAGTGAGTGGTATTTCATTTCCACTTAACTGGTTAATTGAAGTGCCATCACAAGGACTAAAACTCCAGACCAGTGTTGTTCGTCAAGATCAATGGTTACATTTTATGTTTCCTTATTGGGAAGGTTCGATAAAGGTCACTGGAACCCAAGGCGGCAAAGGGTTTATGGAACTTACTGGTTATGAAAACAAATAAGGAATATTGATAAATGTTGAGTAAACACGCCCAACGGATAAATAATCAAAATAATTTTTTCTACTTAACTTTAGCATTAGTGTTTTTATTAATTAGCGCATCTTTAGATAAGGTTATTACAACGGGTTTATTGCAATATATACTAGAAGTTTTTACGTTTATTACTTTTGGTATTTGCTTATTGAGTTTACGCTTTGATAAAAATTGGTTCCGCTTTTTATCATCATTAGTGGTTGCGTGGCTGATAGCTGTGATTACTCGAACCGTGTTAGGCATTGAAGAAATAGAAATTATCATGCTGTTATTGATGTTTGTTTTCTTCTATGGCACGTTTCGTTCAATTATGCGCCAAATACTTTTTACAGGTTCGATTAACAGCAACAAAATCATTGGCTCAATGGCATTGTTTTTATTGCTCGGTTTAATGTGGGCTATTGGTTATTTAATTCTTATCCATTTTTTACCAGACTCATTTCAAGGCCTCAATAAGGGAGCATGGCATGAGAATTTTGCTGATGCTGCTTACTTTAGTTTTGTTACTTTAACCACATTAGGGTATGGCGATATTTTGCCCGTAATGCCGATTGCTAAAGTCTTTGCTTATCTTGAAGCAATTGTTGGCGTATTTTATATGGCGATTGTGGTATCAAGTTTAGTTAGTTCAAGTCGTGAGCAATATTTTATTGATCATCTCGATGACTAATCTGTAGTCTGAAGCCGTGAACATTGAATTATAAATAAGAGAATAATCATTAAGGTTATTCTCTTTTTTCATTTAGTGCTATTTTGCTAAGACTGACTAAATAGTGATATATATAAATTTACTATGTCACTGGTTTATTATTTTGTGGTGTGAAGGTGATATGAATCGCTTCTTTAAGAAAGTTTACCAATATATAAATCCCTCCGTTAATCCTGATTTGGCACCTGCGTTTGATGAATGGCAGAAACATATTCCTACATTGTGGTTATTAGGTAAAACCGGGGCGGGAAAATCAACCATTATTCAAACGCTCACAGGAAGCAGTTTGGTTGAGATTGGCAATGGTTTTCAGCCATGTACACGTACCGCGCATCATTATCTTTATCCTGCAGAAAACCCATTGGTGTGTTTTTTAGATACACGAGGATTAGGTGAAGCAGATTATGATCCGACTGAAGACATTGCAATGTGCAGTGGTAAAAGCCATGCATTAATGGTGGTAATGAAAGCAGAAGAGCCCGAACAGTCCGGCTTATTGGCAGCATTAAAACAAATAAAGCGCAGTGGTAAGATAAAACATTTATTGGTTATTCATACTGCGGTGAACAGTATTGTTGATATTCAAGAACGCCAGCGTGCGATTGAATATAATCATCAGCGAGTGATGGATGTGTGGGGAATTAAAGCCGAGCAATGGCAATTAGAAACTATTTATCAGCCAATTGTGGTTGATTTTATTCCTGATGAAGACCAATTGATTGGTATTGATTCACTTCACCATGCTTTAACTGATGCGCTTCCGATGTTGAGTTTGTTATCAAATCAACAAGCCCATACTAGCCGTGAAGAACAAAATTTTTATCAGTTACGCCAAGAAGTGTTGTGGTATGCAGGTGCGGCGGGTGCCAGTGATGCGATCCCTGCTGTTGGATTATTCAGTGTGCCTGCTATTCAAGGCAAAATGCTACATAGCCTTGCTAATCAATATGGTGTCAGTTGGAATAAAAAAGATTACGCTGAGTTTGTAGGTATGTTGGGTTCTGGTTTCCTGTTGCAATATTTATCTAAATTAGGGCTTAACCAATTAGTTAAATTTATTCCTGCATACGGTCAAACGGTGGGGAGTGCAACGGCTGCAGCGATGAGTTTTTCATCGACTTATGCAATTGGTCGTGCTGCTTGTATGTATTTGTATCATCGAAGTAAAGGTGAGTCGATTTCAAAAGACCAAATTAAATTGGCTTATCAACAAGCATTTACCACAGTCAAGCAGGTTGCAGATCGACAACAATTAAGTAAATCATCACCTAAGAAGGATCACCAATGAAACGGGTGAGTAAGAGTTACCAATTAATCAATCAACTCTCTGAAGGTTTTTTACCGCTACTGATGTTAGCGGTATGTTTGCCAATCATCGTATTAGCGGGGTTTGGTGTTGTCGATCTAATTCAACAAGGACAATGGTTATTATTTTTTGCCATTATTGCTGGTGGTTGTCTACTGGCTTTTCTGCCTTATTGGTGGTTGCGCCGTAAACGTGTGGTTGCAAACGCTGTAATGGATGACATAGCACCATTACACGTAACGGCCAATCCACAATGGAGCGAGCACGATCAACAAGTGTGGCAACAAATGACACTGGTGATTGATAAGCAGCTAGCTGAAGATTCAGCATGGGAAAGCCTACAAGCTCACGCTTATGTTTTAGTGGCTGATGTTGCAGCGCAATACCATCAACAATCAAGTTCGCAAAAGTTAGCATTTACGGCGCCAGAGTTTTTAATGATGGTTGAAGAGGTCAGTCGTCGTTATCGTCACTTTCTGCAACAACACGTTCCTTTTTCAGAGAAGATCACCTTAACGAGCCTTAAGCAAGGTTATGCGATTAAAGATAAAATGGGGTATGCAAAAAGTGCGTATGATATCTATCGTTTATTTCGAATTGCAACACCAACAGGTTGGCTAGCGGAAGTCCGTGGTCTGGTTGTTGGTAAGTTGTTTGATGACGTCAGTGCTGAAGTTCAAAGCAAACTAAAAGCGACGTTATTACAAGAAGTCGCTTCAGTTGCGATTGATTTATATAGTGGTCGTTTTAAGCTTGATGATGCAGCAGTTCCGCATAGTCAGCTTCAAGACCAAGATCAGCAAGCAACCGCGATTGCAGTAGAGCCGTTACGTGTGGCGGTTGTTGGCCAGGTGAGTGCGGGTAAATCTTCAGTGATTAATGGCTTAGTAGGCGAAATTGCAGCTGAAGTTAGCGCGTTACCGTCAACAGACAAAGCCACAACCTATAAATGTGAAGTTGAAGGGTTAGATTTAATCAATCTGATTGATTTACCTGGTATTGATGGCAGTGCTGATACTGAGAAAAAATTACTGAAGCAAATGACTGAAAGCGATGTAGTCATTTGGGTATTGAAAGCGAATCAATCATCACGTCAATTAGATGTTACCCTAAAAAGTGCTTTTGATTCGTTTTATAAGCAACCTCAAAATCAGCAAAGAAAAGCGCCTAAATTGATCATGCTGGTTAACCAAGTCGATAAACTTAAACCTGTTGAGGAATGGTTACCGCCGTATGATCTTGAGATGCCACAAACAGACAAAGGGCAGATTATTAGTGATGCTGTGAAGTATAACCGCGAGGTGATGCGCGCTGAATATATGTTGCCATTTTCTGTGAGTAGTGATCGTATTCCTTATAATCTTGATTGCTTAAAATCGCAATTACAGCAGGTGTATCAAGACGGAATTAATACACAATTAAACCGTCGTCGAGCGCAAGGTGAAAGCATTGACTACACCGAGCAAGCAAAGCGATTATATCGTTTAGGAAAGCTAGTATTTGATGCTGCAACTAAGTAGTTATTAGTGGCGATAAAAAATGGCCTTGATGGGGTTTAACCTTCCCATCAAAGCCATTTTTATTGTGTGTTAGTGATCAATTATTCATTTAGATGACGTTTAAGATCATCTTTAAGGTAATAATGTCCACGGATCACCAGCCGTTGGTGTGTTACCTTGGCTCCACCATTTAGCTTGATAGATTTTGTTTTGAAAGCTGACTTTATCGTTACCACCATAAACCGCAGTAGTACTCCATGTTGTAATATCTGCAGGTAAAGAAGTCGATGGTTTATCTGTTGTTGGTGGCGTTACTGTGTCATCAGCGAATGTTGCTTCCTTAATTAATTTCCATGGACCACCTAAGTCAGGTTGATTGCCTTGTGTCCACCATTGCGCTTCATAAATCGCACCTTTATACGCAACTTGTTCTCCGTCAGAATAGACTTTGTTTTCGTCCCAACTAGCCACGCCATCAATAGGAGGGTCTGTTGGATCTGTCGTGCCGCCCCCCGTGTCAGGGTCTAATTTATCAACCACACGCACGGCAGGCCAGTTTGCATGCGAACCATAGAAATTGGTCACACACTTTTCATAATCTCCTGCAACTAGAGCAGAATAAGCGGTTTGAAAACCAACGAGTTCACATTCAAAAGAAACACCGCCTGGGCGATCAGGATAATATTTCCAATTTGCATCCCAGTTAGTATAAAGCACATCGGTTGCGCCATTCAGATTCAAGCTGCCATAAGGTGTTTGCTGCCAACAAGTATTGGTTTCATCACTCTTTACAGGAATTTGGTAGTTTTCAACTAATCCTTCCCAATAACGAATACGGTTAACAGGTTGACCTTTATCTTTGTTTTGCTCGCCACATTCAATGCCGCCATTGATGACATTAATGGTGGTACCAAAACCATAACCGATGCCTGCATCTGTTTCACGCTGGGAAGGGACCCATGTGCGGTCAATTACATGTAACATGGCAGGTTTAGGCGCTTGTGGCGTTAAGAAGAACCAAATAGCAGAAGCTAAATTTAACCAAGAATCGGCAACCAACCCTGGGTTGTTAAGTAATACTGTCGCATCGCCGTCAAACATTACTTCAGAAAAAGCACCGTAATTAAAGTGGTATGAGAGTTGTTTTGCGCCACGACCAAAGTAGCCTTGACCTTCAGCACAAGGCCAGCGTTTATTTTGCCAATCATCTTGACCACAGCCAGTGGTATAACCTGGTTGACCTTCAGACCAGCCCATTTCGCGTACATGAACGAGAGCTTGTTGCCATTCTTCAAGGCCTAATGGGTTATCAGAGACGTTTTCAATGCTAATGTGGCCGCCTGTTTCTTGGGCAAAATGGGCAAAAGCCGTGACAATAGACTTCTTACAGATAGCATCAGCATCGCGGCCATCAGTATAATCACCACAGAATGCCGGGAACTTGCCAATTGCACGTAAAAAGCGGGTATAAGTATATTCAGGTGCCGCCATTTGAGTGAGGTAATTCCACTCTGTTTCAGGAAAAACACGCTCAACACGTTTTACATTATCAGGGTTAGTGCTTAGCCCTGGAAGAATCGCTTCAACGACGGTATTAGAAGCCGTTGCTAAAGCTTGCGCCCAAACATCGTACATCGGGTCCATTGTTTTTGCATTTTCAGCAGCAACAATTTCCGCACGTTCAATGACATAACCACCTGTAGTATCAGGGTCGGGTTGAGGCGTCATAGCATAACTGTTTGCGGCAAAGAGGCTGCCAATGATGATGGAGAGAGGGTGTAGTCTAGCCATTAATTCATACCTTTATTATTATAGTGCACGATAGTTGCTAATAAGGTTATCGGTATGTGGCGATATTATGCAATCACGGATTTTTAAAAGCGTGTTGGCGTGTGGAATTTTAGTATGCCTTTAAACATTTTTTGCATCGAAAATGATGTTTATGGCGATCTTTATCAATACTATCAGTTGAGAATAGACAAGGAGTGCGGTGATGATAAAGATAAAAAAAGCCCTTATAATCAGATGATAATAAAGGCTTTTAATTAGAAGATTAAGTATTGGCTAGCGTACTAAACATCTTGTCATTGGAATTTGCCGCAGGCATCGAACAATGATGATTGAAACACTTAACACCACAGGTACTGCAAACACACTGGCAATGATCGGGTCAATATTGAGTATGCTGATGATATTGAGGTAATAAATCACAATAAGTAGATGGCAAAGATAGATACCTAAAACGTCTTTGCTTAATGAATGAATGATTTTATAGTCACCTAAGTTAGGCTTAGCAAGTAAAATAAAGAAAATACCTAATGCCCACAATGGAGTACCAAACAGAAAATCATGGAAAAAAGCCCCATTTTCTAGCAATGATAGGTAATTAGCTTCACCAATAAATAAACAAAATCCAATAAGCATCATTACAATGCTGTATTTAATACTAACGCTGATATTACGACGGCGAACTTCAAATCCAAGCATGATCATGAAGGTGCTAAAAAAAGGGCCATTACGCGTAAATATCGGTGAGCTTAATTCTGTGAGCTGAGCATAACTTCCAGCCATTAGCCCAAAAATAAATAACACAGTTGCTACTGGAATAATCAACCGAGATAATTTCAATCGCAGTAAAACGGTAATAATAGTTAAACCACTGAGTAGCGCTGGAATATACCAAAGATGCACTAATCCACCTTCAAACAAGGTATTTAAAGGGGTTGTGAGCAGTTTTTGCCAATAGAATGTGCGCTCCGCCATATAACCTTCTGTGGCGACAAGATGAAAGTTAAACGGCAAAATAAGGTAAATAATGCTCCACAAAACCCACATGATGAGTAATGGACGCGCATAACGCCAGAGATAAGGGACGCGCTCGGCGGTTAAACGTGGTTGAATAAAATAACCCGCCATAATAAAAAATAATGGTACAGCAAACCGACTAATTTGATTGAGTCCCATGCCTAACAAAGGTTGGCCATCAAATAATGGCGCTTGCATGAAAATTTGGCTATGCAAAGCAACAATGGCAATAGTGGCAATAATTCGACCAAATTCAAAGCTGGCGATACGGTGTTGAGACATGACGATAAAACTCACAAACTAAAGTGGGGTCGAAATTATATGGAATTGAGGATTTTGTAAATTGTATTATGAAAGTGAATTACGTTATTGATCACAGAATTAAATATATGATCAATAGTAAGTAAATGCTTTAGCCATGAAGGAAAGTTAAAGAGGTAACAATATGGGATTAAAGTTACCTAAGTAATTAAATAAAAGCTGTTTTTATAATCCAAGTTGATCCAATAAATCCTGGTTAGCTTGGTCATTTTCAGTGCTTTTGTTATATGATACTACCGAATTTTGTTGTTGTTGTGCATCATAAGCAGTTTCAAAAATAGCATCTGGATCTTGCTCATCTACCTCAAATTCTTCTAATTGAATAAATTCAGTTTTGTCCATCGCTAACTCAAGGTAGAAAATATTATTCTTTTCTGTTGTAAAACTGACTCTACGTACCTGAGGGCGATCAAGGTTGGTATCAACAGAAAGAATGATTTGTTTATGTAATGCCAGCATTTTAGGTTGGTTTTGCGTAATTGAAATTTTTAATTCTCTGCCAATTTTGCCTGTAAAGTCACCAACAACTTGGTTCATTAACTCCCCTAAAATATTAGCGACATCATCAGCCGTGTGATGAATTGCAATATCTGTATCTGGAAACCCCATTCGTAGCATATAGTTTTGATAGAGTTCCATTGCTGCTGCAGCAGAGAAATTTGTGACAACTAATCCCGTAAAGCCACCATCAAATAAAACGAAGCAACCGATATCAGGTTTTAAACTTGTTTTATTGATTTTCTGTACCATCGGCGAATATTTAATGTGGCTTTCTGTTGCTCGGGATAATACATCAGCCAGAGAGTGACATAATTTAATTAAAATATCGTCGGTAGTTATCGTATGATTCTTTCGCATATGCAGGCCTGTAAAACGTATTTGTAACTAATAGATAAAAATTCAGTAGTTAAAAGCCGATAGTGATGCTGCTTTTATACTACAACTTTAAAGTGCAATAAGAGCTATCGGCTTATACGTTAAGGACTTAAATGGTTATTTGATTTTATTACGTAAATTTGGGTATTGTTAAGCAAAGCGCTCGTCTAAATACGCAATAATATCGTTTGACTCATACATCCAAGTCACTTGCCCATTGTCTTCAATACGTAAACAAGGAACTTTACGTTTGCCACCTTGTTCTAATAATTCTTGATCCCATGGTGAGCTTTTCGCATCGCGAGTCGCCAGCGGGATATTTAGACGTTTAGCGTGACGACGTACTTTTACACAAAAAGGGCATGTCTCAAATTGATAAAGTTGCATATTAGCAACTGCGGCATCAACTTCTTGCTGAGCAGTTTCAGATCGTTGCATACCGCGTGGAGAAAAAAGCGAATTGAGCATAAGAATAATTTTACCGACGAACCAACGAAGTGCTTTCATATTATTATCCAATGTTGATATAAAGTTAGTAGAGCGATTCTATTATAAAATATGCAGTGGGTAACTATCTTCTCAGGTATATAGTTAAAATATTATTAAAGTCGAATTCAACATAAAAGGGTGAATATTCATCAAATCCCCAAATTTACGATCCATAATACTATTTCACTTATATTTTTATGGTTATTTATTGGAACCAAGATCAATAATTAGATGTATGTCACTGAATGCATAATTTTACATTACTACATAATGTTGCTTTGCTTTATACTATCGCGAGGTCTATTGGGTAAGTGATTAGTCTGATGATTAACAATATAAATATTCTCATTTGTGACGATTCAGTCTTAGTGCATAAATCAATTACACGATTGCTACAATCATGCAGTAATGCCACTTTTTTCTATGCTGAAAATGGCAAAGAAGGTCTTGATTGTTTAAAAAATATTGATATTGATATTATGTTTTTAGATTTGACTATGCCAGTAATGGATGGTTTTGATGTAATGCAGTCTTTACCTGTTCGTGAATATAACACCACGATCATTGTATTATCTGCCGATGTACAGTTAACCGCAGTGGAAAGAAGCCTCGCATTAGGCGCTGATTATTTTTTATCTAAACCATTTAATCATGATGAACTGACTGAACTGTCGCAACGTTTAGGGCTAATTTTTGATAATGTTCAACCTATTGTTGCTAATCATCATTTAGAAAATAATTCGATTGAAGTTATGCGAGAATTAGCAAATATTGCACTCGGCCGAGGCGCAGCAATCATTTCTGATCACCTTGGCGATTTCATTAAAATGCCATTACCCAGTGTTGCATTTATGAAAAGTAGTGATTTATCAATGGCAATTGCAGATATTCGCAACGATCATGAATTAATCGCAATTACACAACGATTTGTGGGCGGTGGCATTCATGGTGAGGCTTTGGTTGAATTACACGGTCAAGATGTGCATTTATTTGGTCAAAAATTGGGGTTTAGCCAAACAGATGAATATAAAAATGAAGTCGTGATTGATATTGCCAATTTAATGGTTTCTTCTTTTTTAGTGGCACTATCAGAACAAATTTCAATTCCATTTTCTGTACGTCAACCAATTGTGCTAGAAGAATATATGAACCTGCATCATACACATTGTGATACACAGACTTTTTTCACTATTGAATATACCTATAAAGCAGAAATATTAGATGTTGAGTGTGAAGTCTTATTTATTATGGATAATCATTCTCTAGCAATTATTAATAATAAAGTTATGGAATCATTACATTGAACGAAATATCTTTAGCTGATTTTCATTTAACAATGCAAGTATTAGATAATCTTGATGCTGGCGTTGTGATATTAGATGAAAACTATAATGTTTGCGCATGGAATACTTTTATGCAGGCATACAGCGGTATTTCCAGTGTTCAAATAATGGGTAAATCATTGTTTGAAATGGTGCCTGATTTACCAGAATCATGGTTACAGAGCAAAATACAATCGACGTTTAAATTACGAATGCGATCATTTTCTGCTTGGGAAGATCGACCGTGGGTATTTCGATTTTTGAATTTTTGTCCTATTTCGGGCAGTTCAGATATCATGTTTCAAAATATGACTCTAACACCGTTACGCTCTCTTTCTGGTGAATATAACCATATTTGTTTAACAATCACTGATGTTACTGATATCGCTAAAAACAAAAATCACCTTCATGAATCAAATAAACAATTAACGCATTTAAGTATTACTGATCGCTTAACTCAGCTTTATAATCGGGGTCATTGGGAAAACTGTTTAGCGGATGCGTTTGAGCATTGTCATCAGACTCAAATACCAGCCACATTGATAATGTTTGATATTGACCATTTTAAACGAGTTAATGATACCTATGGTCATGTTGCGGGTGACGGTGTTATTAAAGTTATTGCTGATGTGTTACGCCGTACTAAACGTCAAACTGATATTGCTGGGCGCTACGGCGGTGAAGAATTTGGTATTATTTTGCCAGGAACGCCTGCTGAACTCGCTGGGTATTTTACAGAAAGATTGCGTAATCGAATTGAGCGAGAAACTGTCTTTGATGATCAGCGTGGCATTATTAATGTTACGATCAGCTTAGGTGTATGCGAATGGAATTCGACGTTAACCGATTATAAATCGTGGTTAGAGAAGTCTGATCTTGCATTATATGAATCAAAGAAAAGAGGCCGTAATACCACGACGATTATTAATAGTGATAATTGTTATAAAAACAGTAAAGGTGAGTTTATTTTATCGGATTGCCATGAACATATGCCCACAAAATAAACAATAGCGGGCTGGCAATCTTATAATACGGATAATGACTGTATGTTTCGTGGGGGTTTCGGTAACATGCACGCGTTTTCCTGTTTTTAGGTTAGTCGCTATGCGCATTCATGCTATACATACTCTTTATGAGGAACGTCTTGCACGTTCAACTCGTCCTTTTCTTGCTCGTGGCTGTAAAGTCCAGCGCTGCCGTCAGTGCATGTTACGTACGCATTTGTGTATTTGTAAACATCGCCCATTAGCGACATCAAATGCTGCGTTTTTATTGGTTATGTTTGATGATGAAATATTAAAACCAAGTAATACTGGTCGTTTAATTGCTGATGTATTTGAAAATACCTTTGCTTATATTTGGTCGCGCACGGCACCAAATGCAGAAATGCTGGCGTTACTTGACGATCCTCAATGGCAACCTTATGTTGTTTTTCCTGCTGAATATGCACCAGAGAGAGAAGTGACGACGGTGACGCTTGAAGCAGGTAAACGTCCGCTATTTATTATGCTTGATGGCAGTTGGGCTGAAGCGAAAAAAATGTTTCGTAAGAGCCCATATCTAGATCGTTTCCCATTATTATCTATTAATCCAGATAAGCCATCACGATATAAAATGCGCGAAGCATCAAAAGAAAATCAATTAGGTACGGCTGAAGTTGCTGCTCGTATTATTGATTTATTTGGTGAGCATTATAACGCTGAACTATTAGATTTATGGTTTGACGTTTTCCGTGAAAATTACATTGCAGGTAAAATGAATCGCACATTACCTGAGCAATCATCGCTATCAATATTGGAAAAATTTATGTCAACTGGTGAAAACACCCAATCAAAGATGTGATGTCAGTTGAATAATATGAGATATCATCAAAAAAATAACTGATGAATTGGGTTATAGATCACAGTCATTTTTTGCTTAAATGTGGATAATTTCCAGTATATTTAAAGAGTTATGAACTCACGGTGTGGTTTAACATTATTTGTAGGAGAATAGGATGTACTACGGCTTTGATGTAGGCGGAACCAAAATTGAATTTGGTGCATTTAATGAAAAACTAGAGCGTGTAGCCACAGAGCGCGTACCGACACCGAGTAGCGATTACGATACATTGATTGACACTATTGTTTCTATTATTACTGCCGCTGATGTGAAATTTGGTTGTGAAGGGGCTGTAGGTATTGGTATTCCGGGTATTGAGGATGCGCGTGATGGTACTGTTCTGACATCAAATATCCCTGCAGCTAAAGGTCGAACATTGCGTAAAGATTTGGAAGCTAAACTGGGTCGTAGTGTCAGCTTAGATAATGATGCAAACTGTTTTGCTCTTTCTGAAGCGTGGGATGACGAACATCAACATTCACCATCAGTACTTGGTCTTATTTTAGGGACAGGTTTTGGCGGTGGAATGGTTTTTGATGGTAAAGTCTTTTCAGGTTTGAACCACGTCGGTGGCGAGTTTGGGCATATGCGCTTACCGTTAGATGCATGGCTACATATGGGTGAGAATGCACCGCTGTTTGATTGTGGCTGTGGTCAAAAAGGGTGTATTGATAATTACCTATCTGGCCGAGGATTTGAACAAATATACGCGCATTATTATGGTGAAAAACTAAAAGCAATTGAAATTATCGAGCGCAATGCAGCGGGTGATGAAAAAGCACAACAGCATGTTGATCGTTTCATGGAAGTGCTTGCAATGTGCTTTGCGAATTTATTTAGTGGTGTTGATCCTCATGTGGTGGTGTTAGGTGGTGGTTTGTCTAATTTTGATTTGATTTATGAAGAATTGCCAAAGCGTTTACCTAAATACTTATTGTCTGTTTCACAAGCACCTAAAATTGTGAAAGCAAAACATGGTGATGCTGGTGGCGTACGTGGTGCTGCATTCCTTAACATTAAATAGCCATTATTGATCTGTAACGAATATTTATTGCGTAACTAAAAGTACTTCATAGTGAAGTACTTTTTTTTTGTGTTAAAATCCGCGCTTGTTTTCTTATGCCGCTATATTGGTATAAGCGTATTTATTGCAAGGAATACACTATGTCGTTTGAAACCCTTGGCTTTCACCCTAAATTACTGCAAGTTGTCGCAGAATTAGGTTATGAAAAACCAACGGATGTGCAATTACAAGCCATTCCATTAGCGTTAGCAGGGGATGATGTAATGGCTGGGGCTCAAACGGGTACCGGTAAAACAGCTGCATTTGCACTTCCTATTTTACAGCGCTTAATGACATTACCGTCATTGGTTGAAATGGGGGCTGAAGAAGCTAAACCTCAGCCAGGTGCGAAAATTCGTGCATTAGTGATCACACCGACACGTGAATTAGCCCAACAAGTTTATGATAGCTTTGTTGCATACAGTAAATACAGTGATTTGAAAGTGGCTGTTGCTTATGGCGGCACTAGTATGAATGTGCAAATTAAAGCATTGAGAGCAGGTGTTGATATTCTTATTGCGACACCTGGACGCTTACTTGACCATGTTTTTGTTGGCAATGTATCACTTGCGAATGTAGAAACATTTGTACTTGATGAAGCTGATCGTATGCTTGATATGGGTTTTATTATTGATATTAACCGTATAATGAAGCGTATGCCTGCTGAACGTCAGACATTATTTTTCTCTGCGACCTTTTCAAAACAAGTAAAGAAATTAGCGTTTAGTATTTTAACTGATCCTAAAATGGTCGAAGTGACACCTGATAATATTGCGGCAGATACAGTACAACAGATGGTGTATCCCGTAGATAAAAAGCGAAAATCAGAATTACTAGCTTATCTGATTGGTTCACGTAATTGGCAACAAGTATTAGTCTTTACTAAAACGAAGCAAGGCTCAGATCAATTAGCGAAAAGCTTAGGTTTAGATGGTATTAAAGCTGTTTCTATTAATGGTGATAAAAGCCAAGGTGCGCGCCAACGTGCGCTTGATGATTTTAAAGCGGGTAAGGTGCGAGTACTTGTTGCAACAGATGTTGCTGCTCGAGGGTTAGACATTCAACAATTAGAGTATGTTGTTAACTTTGATTTACCGTTTAATGCTGAAGACTACGTACACCGTATTGGTCGTACAGGACGTGCGGGTAATACTGGTCATGCGATTACGCTAATGACTTTAGACGAAGAGTGGGCATTAAAAGCGATTGAAGAACTATTGAATACTCGTTTACCGCAACAATGGCTTGAGGGCTATGAACCGGATCCAAGTTTAATTGAAACAGTTTCTGTTCATCGCGGAGCATCTGCAGAGAAACGTCGAGCTAAAGCAAAGAGTAAAGTACACCAAAACCGTGGAAAAAATTATCAACGTCGTCGTTAAATAAAAAGTTATTACTAACTCAAAATAGCTTAAAACACCGCTTCTAAAGCGGTGTTTTTTATTATTATGCAATCAATTTAACAAATGTTTGGTTGTAAGTATAAATCATCAATAAAATTAGTTGTTTGAGTTAATCTAGTCTGTTAATTTGTCGCCCGTAATTGTAGTTTTTTGCTTGTTTTTTTATAAGACATAGTGTTTTGAGGGATTTATGACGGGGTTAAATAAGTGGCTTCGATTAATTATCTTGTTTTTAGTTTGTTTTACAATTGCTAGTTATAGCTGGTTTCTACTTGGTGGTGCAAAAAAGGAATACACAATTACCCCAAAAAATAGTACGTACAGTATTATTGATGATTCTAGTCAAAATGGGGCAACAACCACAACGTTAAATATCAGTAATCGTAATGTATTATTAGAGTGTAATTTAGTAAATAAAGCCAAATGGCCATTTTGTGAAATTGCAGTTGCATTAACCGATGCTATTGATACTGGTTTTGATTTAAGCTCTTATGATTCAGTTGGACTTGATATTGATTATACAAGCCCACTTGAAGGAGAGCGCATTCGTATTTATTTGCGTAACTTTGACCCAACATATTCCAATATTGATGATCCATTGTCATTAAAATTTAATGCAATTGAATACACTCCTGGATCTAATCAAGGTTTACAAATTTTTCCACTAAGTTCATTCCAAGTTTTATCATGGTGGATTGCAGAGAATAACATTTCTGTTAATAAGTCGAGCCGACAATTTGATAATATTTCAATTATTGAAATAGCAACGGGAAGTTATGTTAAGGAATCGTACTACGCAATTAAATTAAACCGCTTAGTTTTTTATGGCACTCGAATCACTGAATCATCGTTAGTGAAGTTATTATTATTATTGTGGGTAGCAACCGCCACTATTGTTATTTTGATCGATCGTTTTGTTCTTAGCCAAAAAATTAAAACATCAGAAGAACGTAGCCAACGTTTACGAGATGCAAATCGCGTGCTTTATAATAAAAGCCTAAAATTTGAACATTTAGCGTGTACTGATTCATTAACGCGCATTAGAAATAGACATACGGTTATTGAATGGTTAGAAGGCATTGTTCTTCAAACACAACTAAATAAAATTCCTTTCTCTATGATATTTATCGATCTTGATCATTTTAAGACTGTTAATGATACGTATGGTCATAGTTTTGGTGATGAGGTATTAATTAAGTTTGCAGCGACAGTGGAGGGCTTAACACGTCGCTCTGATGTCTTTGTTCGTTGGGGAGGGGAAGAGTTTGTTATTTTCTGCCCTGAAACGAATATGAGTGTTGCTGTCGAAATAGCAGAGCAGATTCGAGAAACAATCATGACAAAAACATGGGGTTTTAATCAAGAATTTAGCTTAACATGCAGTTTAGGTGTGGCTGAGTTAGTTGATGAATCTTGTGAAGATTTGATAAGACGTGCTGATTTTGCGTTACTAAAAGCGAAAAAAATGGGGCGAAATAGAATTGAAATTAGTTGGGAACATCAACAACTTAAATAAGTAAATGCGTAAATAAAAAGCCGTGTATGCTATATGCTTATTTTTAATTAAAGCACATAGCATGCACGGCTTTTTGGTACCTATCTTTAAATTAGCTTTCTAGCACGATATGACCAGTAGCAACCATATAAATAGCAAAGATAGCTAATATTACCAACAACACTACAAAAATACGCTCTTTACCTACAAAAGAAGGCTGATTTTGTTCTTTTTTTGCTTTTATAAAGAAATAGAGACCAGGTAGATATAATAGAGACGCTAATAATAAGTGACTTAAACCAGAAGCATAAAGTAACCAAATACCGTAAATAGTCGAACCCAAGCCGATAAATAACAACATGCCGCGGTTTTTATTTTTGAACGCCAGTTTAAGTGTATATGCCGCAACAAGGAAATAAGGAACTAAGATCATTTCAGACGCAATAATCAGTAGTGAATTATAAGTACCACCAGCGTAAATCACTGCAAACAATGAAATTTGAATACAAACAATAGTTAAGTTTAGGGCTTTAATTGATGTTCCTGCACTATTTTCTTTAGCATAAGATTTTGGAAACATATTATTTTGTGCGGCAAGTAGGGGGGCTTCTGTTGCTAAAACCGTCCAACTTAAGAACGCACCACTTACTGAAACAAGTAAGCCACAGCCAATAATAATTGAGCCCCATGGGCCAATAACATGCTCAAGCACAATTGCCATTGATGGGTTTTGGAACTTTGCTAGTTCAGGGGTAGAAATAACACCCATAGAAAGTAGCGTTACGAATACATAAATAATAAGTGCAGTTAGTAAGCCTAAAATCGTAGCTCGGCCAATGTCACGACGATTACGTGCACGAGAGGAAACGATAACGGCACCTTCGACACCAATAAACACCCATACCGTAATCAGCATGGTACCTTTAACTTGACTAAGTAGATCATGTTGAGGGCCAAATTCTAAGCCAGTAAAATCAAAGGTAAATGTATGCCATTTAAAGGCAATTAAAGTAACAAAAATAAACAGTACGAGTGGGATTAATTTCGCAACCGTCGTAATCGTATTAATTGTTGCTGCGGTTTGAACTCCACGTCTTACAGATGCATAGACAAGCCATAATAAGACCGAGGCGCCAACAATAGATTGCCATGTATTACCCATGCCAAAAATAACATGGCCGGGTTTATCAAAAAACATGCCCAAAGTGCTAAATACAATAACTAGGTAAGACACATTGGCTAGCATAGCACTTAGCCAATAACCCCATGCAGAGCAAAAACCAACAAAGTCCCCAAAACCGGCTTGTGCGTAGCCAAATACGCCACTATTAATATTGGGTTTTAATAATGATAAAATTTGAAAAGACATTGCAAGGAATATCATGCCAACACCCGTAATGGTCCAGCCAATCATGACGGCAGCAGGACTTGCAACAGCGGCCATATTTTGTGGCAAACTGAATACTCCTGCACCTATCATTGAGCCGATTACAAATGCAGTTAATGCACCAAATCCGAGCTTATTATCCATTCTGAAACCTAGTATTTAAATTTGAATTCCCCTGATTATATGTATTTTCATTATGCGTAAAAGCTATTTTTACTATTTTTAATAATTAATTAAAAACAACTTCAAATAAAAATACTTTTTTTGTTTATATATCATTATTAATTTTATGTAATGTTAGAGTAATTGCAACTTAATAATAACATTATAGATTACAAAATAACTTAATGGAATGTTAATTGTGCTTTAACATTTTGATTTAGCACAAAAGCTAATGTCTTACTTTGTTCTGCTGCCATTGTAATTAATGGTGTATTAAAGGTTTCAATTTCACCTGCAACAATAACGGCAGAGCAATTTCCCATCTCTAATGCTTTAACCATTAGTAAATGTTTACTTTGATTTTTCATATTTTTAAGTAATAGCACTTTATTAATATCAATTCCTGCATTTATTAATAAACGTTTATCTAGTAATGCATCTTGTCCTATAAACATGATCCAGCGATTTTCTTGATTTGCTTGTTTTAGTAAGCGTAAGAAATAAGCCAATTGTGCTTGTTGTTGTTCGCTATAACTCACTTCAATAGGAACGATCCTTGGCGGAGATTGGCAAATACCTACATGAGAAGTCAATGTTGCTTTGTAAACATCAGAAGCTGTAGTAGATCCTTGAGTATGCATTAGTGATTTCATGGTGCCATCTCCGACAGTGGTTATATATACATGCTGTATGTACATACAGTAGTTTTAAAAGAGTTTGGATGCAAGCATTATTTATTGATATATAGTTGTTCAATATAAGCCAGTAAATAGATAATAGTTGATGATTTTTTATTTAACTTATTGTTATTTAAATGCTTTATTTTCTTTTTTTTGTTGTTTTATGACTTTTTTTTAAGGGGTTGCTAGAAAATAATAAGGTTACATTACAAAAATAGGCTGTATCTCACGTTTAAGTCATACAGTAGTTTTACTGACTGTTTGATGATTTATACAGTACTTAAAGTTGGGTTCTTATCAGTATGGGTTGCTATATTTAAAACAGTATTAATAAGATAGGAAAAGTGTATTGCGTATTATTGCTATTAAAATTTGATGACAGAACGCTAATTTATGAAATATACCAGTGAGAGACTTTTGTTTGGTGACGTATTATTATTGTTGTTATCGTAAGTAAAAGGACAATATGATGTCATCTGTTCCTGCTTCTAAAGACGCATTAGTGTTAGCGATTAATGATAGTTTTCTTAAATTAATGGATGATTATCGCTCGGTTCCTGACTCTCTTTCACGAGAGTGTGGTATTGACGGAAATATCAAAGGCACTACGATTAGTGTTTGTGATACTGCTGCTTATTTAATTGGTTGGGGACGGTTAATTCTTAAATGGTATGATTTAAGGGTTCAAGGTAAGAATGTAGATTTTCCTGAGACGGGCTATAAATGGAATCAACTCGGAGAGTTAGCGCAACACTTCCATGATGAATACCGTTTGTGGGAGTATAACGATTTATTAAATGAATTAGAAAAAACCACAAATAAGATATTGCTATTGATTCAGAATTTAACGGATTACGAACTATATCATCAACCATGGTATAACAAATGGTCATTAGGTCGAATGATTCAATTTAATACATCATCACCAATGAAAAATATGCGCATTAAAGTTAGACGTTTTAAGCTCTCTAGGTTGTCAGACTGCTCACAGTTTTAAACTGTCTAAATATACAGTTGTTTCGTTGATCTTTATAATCTGCAATCTCAATTTAACGCAGTAAATTAAAGTAATGGATCACACCTTAGAAACAGGTATACGAGAACTTGTTGACGCATTCATTGTCGATGGAAAGCGTTGTCCAGCGAAGCAAAATATAGCTGAAAGACGGTCTGGATATATAGCCAGTACAGCGTTAGCGGGCGTGAGTCCTTGTATGGCTCATGAGTTTATTGATGATCTAGATGGTATTCTGGTAAAAGTTTATAAGCCTACTGATGAAATTAACTTACCTATTACTGTTTATTTTCACGGCGGTTGTTTCGTAAGCGGAGGCTTTGAGACGCATGATATTCAGTTAAGACAAATAGCTCATTTATCAAATACGATTGTAATTTGTATAAAATATCGTTTAGCTCCTGAGTATATTTACCCTGCAGCGCATGATGATGTATTTAATGCAGTTTTAAAAATAAAACAAGATGGGGAAAAATATGGGGCTAATACTGAGGATATTATTTTTGTTGGTGACAGTGCGGGAGGGCAATTAGCATTAGCGACGGTGCTTCGTTTAAAAAATAAGAAGTTATGGTTGCCTAAAAAACAAATTCTTATTTATCCAATGCTTGATCCTTTTGGTCGATCTGACAGTTATTGCCAAAATGGCATCGATTTTGTTGTTACTGGTGAAATGTTACTTTCAGGATTTAGAATCTATGCTGGTAGTTCAGAAATTTTAAGCAATACAGCAGAGCTTAATCTTTTAGTGTCTAATTTTAGTGGACTGCCTCAAACATTTATTGTTACTGCAGAGTTTGATCCTTTACGTGATGAAGGTGAACTGCTATTTAAATTACTTTTATCCCAAGGGGTAGAGGCATATTGCGAGCGTTATTTAGGCGTAATACATGGGTTTTATCAATTGGCCGGTGTGAGTCAGTCCGCTAAACGTTGTATATTGAATTTAGCGAACGAAATTAAAAGATGATATAGATGTTTCCGTGTATAAAAGGGGCATTAAGAATTTGAAATAATAAATTAGATAGGTGTGGCATGAGTGTAGTAATACGACAAGCAACTATTGATGATGCTCAAGGCATTGCAAATGTTCTTAACCCTATTATTACTGAAGGTTTATATACAGTATTAGATACTACTTTTACAGAGAAGGAAGAAAAAGCATTTATTCAATACTTTCCTGAACAGGGTATTTTTACGGTAGCGTTTTGCTCTGATCAAACAACAGTGATTGGTTTTCAAAATGTAGAGCCATTTGCATCATATACAAAAGCTTTTGACCATGTGGGTATTATTGGTACGTTCATTGGCAGCAATAGTAGAGGACAAGGTGTGTCTCATTTATTATTTCAAGCTACGTTTGAGGCTGCAAAACATAAAGGATATGAAAAACTGTTTGCTTATGTTCGTAGTGATAATGAGCGTGCATTAGCCGTATATCAAAAACAAGGCTTTGAAATTGTAGGTACTGCTAAAAACCATGCAAAAATTAATGGTTTATATATTGATGAGATCTTGATTGAGAAATTTTTGTAATCTTAGCAATGATAATCCATTATAACTCATGTGGCAGATATTTTTTAAGGTATTTGTCACGTCACGTTGGAAGTGTTTAAATTTTTGATACACGAAAAGATATCCATAAGTTACCGTTAGTTTATGAAAAATAATAATTATGTTTTAGATGGCATTGCATTATCTTTAAATCGATATAATAAAAAAAACAATTAAAGAAAGGTAATATAATGTTAAATAATCCAATGATTTCATTAATGGTTAATTTTATTGATTTACAATCAGATCAAAATATTCTACCTGTAAGAAAATATATTACAGCTGATAGCTTATCTTATTTACCAAAAGTTGGTGATGTTTTAGCTGTAGAAATTGATATTGACAGCCAGCTAGCAGTCTCTTTATCAATCAATGATTTACGATTTTTCAAGAATACTCATGAGCAAGCACAAGTACCTGCTAAATGTTATATTGTAAAACAAATAACAACTAAGTTAATGGTCAATGATGCATGTGATAATGTTGATTATTTATTAGAAGAAGTATCTTTTGTTGCAGCAAGAGAAATACTAGTTAAATAAGTATTAAATAAAACAATAGGATTATGATCAAGAAGGAATGATTCTTTTTGAATAATGATCAATTTGAAATATTTATTGACCAATGAGTAAACTATTATAACTTACTCATTGGTATTTTATAACACAGAAACGTGATGTGACTTTATAGCCTAAACAGTTCAACTCGAAGGTGACTCTCATCTTCATATGCAATTACAGATTGAAAATAGCCACTTTGGTCAATTGCTGCAGAAAATATATCTTTATGCTCACTACTACCAATAAATAAAATCTGAGTTGATTTTATCATCAATCCATCATCATCAAAACTAGATGTTAAGTCTTCATCAACTACACATACCAATACTTTACCAAAACGTGCTTTAAGGTTGATATTGTGTGCCAGAGAATATTGCACTTGTGTATGTAATTGAGCTTCAACATCTTCAATGAGATCAACAAAGCGATATAGATCTGTAGAGCTAGTTTGTAACATCCGCTCACGATCATTATTAAGTATGGATTCTAGACATGCGCCAGTTTTTCTACCACGTAATAACCAACTTTTTGTTGATTTTTTAGCCTTGCGGTATCTTTCATTCTTGATAATTTTCTTTAGGTACTGAACAAGTAGGTTGTTTTGCTCAGTCTGTGTTAGCCGCTTATCCAGTTTTTTAAACTCTAGATGAAGTAAGGCATTCGTACTAATATCGAGTAGCTGTTGAGACTGGTTCATTAGTGTACCGAGTTGGAGCGGGTTTGATCATAATATCATACTATTACTGAAGTAAGATAATAGATAAATGCGTTAATTGTAAATTATAGAAATTAGCGCAATCATTTATTATATCTAATGATATCACGCTCTTTAATGCTCTTAAGCATACTTTGTTTTGTTAGCAGCTCCAAACGGTATACTGTGAGGATTATGTTTTTTATTAATAGTGGTTAATAATAAGTGTTATTTGAGTGTTAGGTAACAATCTAGAGCCTCAAATAAAGTGTCAATTTCATTAAAAGTATTGTAGTGCATAAACCCAATACGAATAACTCCCCCTTTATTGATGAGGCCTAATTGCTCACATAAACCTTGCGCATAAAAACTCCCATGCCAAACACAAATGTTTTGTTTTCCTAATTCATTAGCAATATCTGCTGGTTGAAAAGCATTAATACGGATAGCAAAGGTGGGAGTACGTTGTTTGTAATGTGGTAAGCCAAAAAGTTGAACATTATTATAACGCAGCAATTTTTTAATAAAGTAGTGGCTTAGTGTTTGTTCATAGGCTTGGTAATGATCAAAGCTACGGCTTAAATGCTGTCGTAATGTTAATGCTTGTGTATCTAAGGTTCGACTATAATGCGCTAAATAATCGACCGCAGCGATAAATCCTGCCAGGCTTTCAAAATTTTGGGTGCCTGTTTCAAAACGTGCAGGACCATTATTAGGCGCGGGTTCTACTTTATAAGGGCGTAACGCTTGAATCCATTGTGGTGCAATATAAGCAATACCGAGGTGAGGACCAAAGAATTTATACGCAGAACAGACTAAAAAGTCACAGCCTAATGCTTGCACATCAATTAATCGATGTGGTGCGTAATGCACTGCATCGACATATACTTTAGCACCGACAGCATGAGCTGCTGTAATAATACGTTGCACATCAATAAGTGATCCTGTCACGTTTGAAGCATATGTTATTGCGACTAGTTTAGTTCGAGGTGTCAGAAGGGCATTGAAATGATCGTAATCTATATCACAGTTAGTTTCATTTATTCGTACTTGATGTACTGTTGCTCCTTTATCTTCGGCTGCTTGTCGCCAACTTGAAACATTTGAATAATGATCGAGTGCTGTAACTATGATTTCATCATCTTCTTGCCAATCACGACTGATCGTTCGACTTAATTGAAAAGTTAGTGTGGTCATATTCGCACCAAAGACCATGCTATCTGCTGTGGGGGCATTAACAAATGTTTGTGCAATATGGCGTGCTGTTGCCATTAACGCCGATGTTTCAATACTAGAAAAAAAAGCCCCACCTAAATTTGAATTGAAATGACCTAAATAGTGACTCATTGCATCTAGAACAGATTGAGTAACTTGTGATCCACCTGGACCGTCAAAGAATAAAACTGGTTGGCGGTTAATACACTGATTGAGTGCGGGAAATAATGGCCGTACCTTCATAGGATCAAATGCCATGTTTGATCTCCTTTGTGGTGAGCACAAACACATCCCAATAACCTTGTTGGTGTTTTTTTATTGCTTTAATGGGGTGAGCGTTATGCCATAAAATATCGTCAGCTAAAATTGCCATTTCACCATGTTGTAAGGTAGTACAGAGAAAAGGTGATGCTGTTTTATCTTTATAAACTAAGAACTCCCCACCATTAATATTGTGGCGATCAATACCGATCACGGCAATATGCTCAAATCCATCTTGATGAATACCTTCAGGAGAAGTCGGTGTTTCACCGTTGAGTGCCGCAATACGCATTTGATGAATTTCAATCGGTTGATCATTTGGTAAGGCGTTAGCCTGTTGAAACAATGCGCACATTTCTAACATACCACTGCAATGAATAAGAGCTTCATCTAATGCTTCAAAGTGTCGTACAACATCGCCTTGAAAATGATTTATATCATTAGACTGTACGAAGTCAGTCGGCGGTAGGTGCTCTATTTTACCGTTATGGATTCGTACAATGGAATAACGACGTAAACGGTACTCGCCATCAGCATGTGGAGTGTGAGGTAAATATTTAAATGAGGGAGCAAGTTCAGTTACCGCATGATCACTAAGTTGTGTTAGTTGTAAGTTACACACCAATGGCATGTTCATCATACTTCTCCTGTTGCTTTGCTACTTATAATTAAGGTTGTCTATAAAACTGAATATTACAAATTTAATCGACTATATAATTATATAAAAAGTCAAATATGAAATATTAATCTGATTATTTGCTTATTAATGAATTTTAATACTGTATCAATACGTGATTCTCATCGTGTTTGAATTGAAAAATCCTGATAACTAAGAAAGTGCATTTGAGGCAAACAGCACGATAGTCGTAAAGTTGATACATGTAAAAATAGGCATATGTAACAATATATGTCTTTTATTTTAAAGGCTGTTTTTTTAATTGTTGTATATCAAATGCTTATTGTAAGTATAACTTTTACTTGTGCTTGTCATGGGCGAATCAATTTCTTATCAATTGTATGAGTTCGGTATATTCCGCGCATAAATATGAAAACGATAGCGTTGTTATTTTTTATACGCTCAATATATAGACGCTACTTTTATTAATAAAAGAGATCAACATGCCTTTAAAATTAAACAAAATATCATTAGCCGTCGCGCTTATTGCAACAAATTTTGCCGTTATTGGCAGCGTTAGTGCGCATGGTTGGGCTGACTTCCCACCATCGCGTACTGAAGTTTGTGATCGTGATGGTGGCTATTGGCAAAATAAAATTCCTAATGCTGCATGTCAGGCTCTTTGGGATAAATCAAATGCCTTTCCATTTACACAAAAAAATGAGAATGCGGCATTAACGGCTGATTACAACAATATTGAAGCGGTAAAAAAACAAGTCGTCGATGGTTTATTATGTGCTGGTGGCGATCAGAAAAAAGCAGGGCTAGATATTCCGCATAATGAGTGGCAACAAACAGAAGTGGTTGTTGATGCTAATGGTGAGTTTGATTTTAAATGGGTTGCTACTGCGACTCATAATCCATCATTTTGGCAGTTTTACATCACTAAGCCTGATTACGATCAATCACAACCATTAACGTGGAATGATCTAGAGCTAGTTGATGAAGTAGGTAATGTTGAGCCGACAGAAGCAACACCTTATGATACTTATAACTTTAAAGTGAAATTACCGACAGATCGTATGGGTGAAAAGGTCGTTTTATTCTCTCGTTGGCAGCGAATTGATCCTGCAGGTGAAGGTTTCTATAACTGCAGTGATATTACGATTAAACAAGGTAATGGTGAGATAATACCGCCACCACCTGTTGTTGAAGGCGATTTATTCCCAATATCAGGTTTCTTTGTTAAGCCTGGTTTCTTGCCTGTTGTCGGTGATACTGTTCGTTTCCGATTAATGGCTCCGGTTACAGGTGCTGAAGTGGTTGATCAGCGTTTAGTGATCACTGCTGCGAATCAAGCGACATGGGCTCAAACATTAGCAGAGCAAGTCAACGCGTTAGCATCAGATAAATTATTTATTGGTGTTTGGAACCAAGCTGCCGCTAAATATGAATTTAATACTAAGAATATTCATGCCAACCAAGTATGGGTAGAAGCTGAAAAGTACGGTTTTGCATTAAGTATTTTCAAAGATCTTGAGCCATTACCGCCAGTTGTGGATCCTGAATTACCCGATCCTGAGTTACCTGAAGGTGGCTGGAGTAAGTCTGTAACCTATATTGCAGGTGATAGCGTAATACATAACAATAAAAATTGGAAAGCGGGCTGGTGGACACAAGGTGAAGAACCGGGTATAGCAAATGTATGGACACAAATACTAACGGAAGGTGAAATCCCTGACGTTTCAGCTTGGTCTGCTGCTAAAACATATAATGAAAATGATGTTGCTATTCATAATGGTATTCAGTGGAAAGCACATTGGAATACGGTTGGTGAAGAGCCAGGAACAACAGGCGAATGGGGTGTATGGCGTAAGCTGTAATCTTACCATATAGCCAAGTATAGAAGGCCTGCCGTTGTGCAGGCCTGTTTGTTTTTATTGTTCTTTAACGATGCGAAAGCTAATGGTTTGTTGCGGTTTACCTTGTAGTTTTACGATATAACTGCCCCATTCATGGGTATTTACATGATGTAAAACGAGATTTTTCTCAAGACAATAGTTATTAGTAATGTATTGGCCTTTTATCTCGGCATCCCTAATAGTGAATGAGATATTAGGATTGCTCGCAAATACCATCTTTTGATTCCATTCTTTGATAGCTAATTGAATATAAGCTTGGCCTTTCTCATTAAGGGTTAATGCATAGCCTAATGAGGTATCAAAAATTTGCTCAAGTTGGATTGCTTCTTCAGCAGTACTCGCAGTTGTTTGGTGTTGAGGCTTGATATCGCAGATTGCTTTATAAGGTGTGATAAAGTAGGTATTTCGCCCTTGAATTTCAGCCTCAGAAGGCAGTAGAGGTGCTGCTATTGCAGTAGAACTAGCGATAATGGGAATTAAAGCTGATAATGTTTTTTTCATTATATTAATCTATTTTTGAAGTGGAAAAGGGGCAATACAATCTGGTAAGTCTTGTTTTGTTTTTAGTGGAACAATTTGGCAAAAAGGGTTTTGATGCTTAGGATCGTTACTCATATCCCGTGTATTTAAGCTTGAAAGAAAAGCCAATAGGGCCTTTTTTTCTGCAGTTGTTAATATAAAGCCTTGCAGGCGAGGATCTTTATTTGGATGTAGACGTCCATCACCAGTATTTGGACCAATAGCGATCACTCTACCACCCGCAGCATAACTATCGATTACCGCTTCAAGATGGTGAAAACTACCATCATGCCCCCATGGTCCAGTGTTAGTGACATTAATCAACGATGGAATACGAAATTTACCATCATCAAATGGTTGCTGAGTAAAATGCCGTAGACCCATTTCTTGAGAAGGGTAATTATAAATGCCTGCTTTGTTTTTAATACCATACAGACCAGTATTAAAATAAGGTTCATCATTAGTTTGAGCCTGGTTTAGTAAAGGACCGTTATGGCATTGAGAACAGCTAAGTCGTTGACTTGTAAATAGCGCTAACCCTTGTTGTTGTTGATCATTAAGCGCTGTTTTATCACCATTAATAAATGCGTGATAGGCCGTATTGGTATCTGTAATCGTTGCAACATATTGGCTGAGAGCGATGAGCACATTGGTGGTTGTTATACGACTATCACCAAAACTAGCCCTAAAAAGAGGCTCATATAACGTTTTTACTTGTTGTAGCCGTGTAAGTAGTAATGCATCAGTCATTCCCATTTCTGGCGGATGTAATGAAAATAACGGTAATTTAATCGTCTCTTCCAACGTTGTTAAATGGGGTTGACGCTGCATAAATGTTGTTAGCATGACGCTGTTTAGTAGTGATGGTGTATTTAATGTGGTTGGGTTGCCATTAATATCAGGAACCTTAGCAAATCGGTTTGTCCAACCTAAATCGGGAGCATGACATAAGGCACAACTACGATTACCTGTTTTAGAGAGTCGATTATCATTAAATAAATACCGACCTAATGTCTGCGTAGCGATAAGTTGAGTGCCATCAAAGTACTGTTGAGTTGCAAATGTAGGTGAGGCCAGTGCTAAGAGTAAACTTAATAATATAAATGGAACAGTATGGAAGATAACACCCATGATCAACATCAAAATTCACTTAAAGAGGTGCTGATTGTAAATGAGAAAGTTTCAGTAAGCATGTGATTTTATGTATCAAGTTGCAACAAAAAATGTGGAAAAAGAATTAAGTGATCTCTCTCTGTTTTTGATATTAATCAAGAAAGTATTGTTAGAAAAAAAAGGCTTACTTATGCTAGTTTAGCCTAACAATATCAAGGAGATAAGCCGTGGACGTTAACCCTGAAGATAAACTACATAGCCAACAGGTTTATGTTTGTGATGATGCACTTGCAGAACGACAATTATCGTGCCTAGAAATCCTTTATGATTTTAACCATACTCGACCTTCTGAGATAAAAAAACGTACTCAACTTATGCAGCAATTGTTTGCTGAAATAGGTGATGGATGTTACATAGAACCACCTCTTCATGCTAACTGGGGGAAGCATACGCACTTTGGTCAAAATGTGTATGTGAATTTCAATTTAACCTTGGTTGATGATACTCATATTTATATTGGCAACAATGTTATGATTGGCCCTAATGTGACTATTGCAACAGCTGGGCATCCGATTGATCCTCAGCGTCGTCAGCAGGTAACACAATTTAATATTCCAGTGACAATTGGGAATAATGTTTGGATCGGAGCAAGCTGCGTTATTTTACCGGGTGTATCAATTGGGGATAATACGGTAATTGGTGCTGGCAGTATTGTGACAAAGAATATTCCAGGTAATGTCGTTGCAATGGGAAATCCATGTAATGTAAGTCGTGAAATTAATGAAAACGATAAAATTTATTTTTATAAAGATAAGCGGTATTAAAATAATTAATAGTATTTATAAATTTAAATAAGACTAGGGCCATATAAGAGGCATGTATTATTGAATCGATATTATTATCTCTTGAATTTTTTTATAAATATCAGAAGAGTCACCAGTTAATATTGATTCTATTTTACTCTCTTTATCTAGCAATTTTACTTTTTCTAATGTGATATATTGCTGATCTTTTCGAATTTGAAATCGGTCTTGTAATAATGATTGACTCATAACAATATTTGCTTTGAAAACAGCGCGATAGACGCCATTTAAAGGCATGTTACTCATGTAAGTTGTCCTTTGATATTTGTATTTTTAAGGTAATGCCTTATAGATGCCAATAGTCAGATTGTGCTGACCCCATGAATTGTAGACAACTACAAACAATATTTAAAGGTTTGTAATCACAAAAAATGAATTTAAATCTTTTTGATGCCTTATATATTTAATGTTATATAAGATACAAGAATAGATAAAATTATTTCATTACAATAAATTATTAATAAAAAATAAAATAACAAGATCATTAAATTGATAGTGTTTAATTATATTTAAACATTATTTCTTCATAAGAAAACTGATGGTTATTTAAATTGTAGCTTTATCTAGACAGTAAAATAAAAAGTCTATTTTGTATTTTTAGTTTTAAACAATATTAAGCAGGAATTTAGTTTTATTGTAAAAGGCTTGGATCATAAATAGGCAGGTTATAGAACCCTCTATATGGTCATTTATTGATAGATATCAATTAATAATAATATTGCGTTTTTGAGTACCTCTTTAATGTTTAAACAAGACTATTATGGTATTAGTTTTTTATATAACGAGTCTAACTAAGGATAAAATATGAAGATTTTAGCGATACCAGGGAAAATGCCGATAACTGAATCGTGGTTATTTAAAATATTATCAGCAACACAGTGGTGTCAAGAACCCGTTGAGATGCATCGTTTTACCGCATGGAATAACGAACAAGCATTTAGTGTTGATAAAGAATTAACCTATTTACCATCAGGGCATTTTGATGTGGTGATCACTAAATCAATAGGCACTTTACTTACCCTTAAAGCACAAAATACTATTAGTTGGGATCGATTAGTATTGATTGGTGTGGCATGGAGTTTATTCTCTGAGTCTGAGCGTGATTTATTACCTGCATTAGAAGATAAAGATCAGCCTGTCTTGATTATTCAAGAAAATCACGACCCCTTTGGATCATATGCTGAAATCGCAGCAGCCGTTGCAGATAAGCATAATATCAGTTGTGTTGAGATCATGGGTGATAGGCATCAATACGCAAACACCGAGGCTATCGGTAAATTGATAAACCATTGGGTAAAAGAAACCCGTAGTGTTGCTGCATTATAAATGGTGCCTGTAACACAGAAAATGAGTATAACGCTGTTTTTCCTTTGTCATTATAGATAACGTCACTTAATATGCTATTTGTTTCGCATTGTTAATGACAAAGGATATTGGTATGAACAAGCATATAGGCATAGCGATGATTCCTTTTCTCGCTGGGTGTACAGAAATACCAAATGACACCATTTTAGAAAAAGCATTTTATTCCGCAGCACAGTCTTCTAAAGCGAGCACAATCTTAACTGTTGATAATTTCGTTAAAGTTAGCGGTTATAAAAAATATGATCAATATATCGCTGAAGTGAGTTACGACATTCGATTTATTCAAAATCAAGAAACCCATGTGATCAGTAAAGATGCTCAAGACTCAGGTTTAGGCTTGCATGCATTGTCTATGGAATATGGCCGCTATAAAGCAGGGGATATTAGTAGCAACCAACAGCAAGTCATTTTTATTAAAACGCGTTCGGGTTGGCAGGTTAAAGCATAAAAAAAGCAGCCTATGAGAGGCTGCTTTAATATTTGCCTTATCAGCAGTACTATTTATTCTTTACTGTCGCAATACGAGAACAGACAGGAATATTTGTCGCATCCAGACCTGGTGTTGTATTGTGAAAATCAAACTCAAGTTCAACATCTGGTTTGAAGATTAAGCAGTGTGTAGAACCACCAAAGTGGAACATGCCTAGTTCATCACCCTTATTAATATGCTGACCTTCTTCAACAGTAACGGCACAAGAAGATACTTCAGCCATACCAATCGCAATGAAGCACATTAAACCAATGTTAGGATTATCTGATTCAATAAAGATCACAGCACGTGTCGCAACCGCAGTTAAGAATGGTTGTGAATTGTTAGGTGCACTATCGTCGGCACCGTCTGGGTTATTAAAGCCTTGGTAACGGTTACCTAAGTAATATGAGCCGTTAACCATGTAAGTCTTTTTAACTGTACCGGTTACTGGGCTATTCCAACGGTGGTAGCTTAATGCACTAAGGAAAGCTTGATAAACAGTACCGCCAACAAATTGTTCTGCTAGTGGATCAAAATCCATCATGTTTTCTAATGAATAAGGTTGACCTTTAAGCCAGAAATTTGAAGATTTAGCGACATTGGTAACAACTTGCAAAGGTGCTGACTCACAGGCGTTAGCAATAACATCATCGCCTTCAGCAATCGGTCTTACACCGTCTTTAAATGTACGGGTAAAGAAGTCATCCCATGATTTAAAACCATAGTGTTGATCTGTTGGATCACAATTAAAGAAATCCTCAAACGGCTTATTATGATTTTCGGAATCACTAGCTTCTGCCTGACAAGCCACAGTCACCATTTCTTTTTGCGCGTTATCACTTAACCAACCAAAGACTTTTGGTGTACGATCAGGGTGGTTTTCAACTAATACTGAGCGTGATGCTGGAGATGAAAGGTATAAGCTCCAGTAAGTCAGAATTTTCTTAAATTGTTGGTTAACAAGTTCGTTTGCAAAGAATGCATAACCTGAGTCTGTCGCCATTGGCCAATCAAGTAGCGCATTAATAGGGAAACCAATTAAACCACAAGGTTCAAGTGCACCTGTTTTAGGATCTAAAAACTCAGTGCATTCTGGTGCTTGAGTCATTATATGATTTAATAAAACTAAAAATTCATCAAAGTTATTTACCTCTGGTGTTTCTAGAGGCGTTAATTCTTTATGGCTCTTAGCTTCACTAAACATATCTTGTGAAAGTCGTAATAACGTTGGGTCATTCTCAACCAACGCTTTAAAATCAATAATCGGCTGAGCAATAGTATCAGAAGTTAAATGCGTACGAGTTTTTAAATCTTTAATCCAAGCCGCAACATGAGCTTTATTTTTAGGAAGCCAATTGCCTTTTAATAGAGGGTATGTTTGATTCATAATTCTATACCAATGATAATTTAAATTTAAAAACGCTAAAGCATGAATCACATATTAAATATATATGATGCAATTACATTAGTCGTACTATCTATTTAAGTCATTATCTAAAACCTCAAGGTTAAAACTCAAATTTATGTAATCAATTATTATAAATAGGTAATTAAATAAGATTTAAACATTAGTGAGATAAAACATAGACCAGATAAATCATTTAGATCTAATTTAATTTAAATAATATTTTTTTAAAGAAAATCATAAGGATAGAAAGAAGGGGGAATGGTGCTTTTAATGAGCGTATATATTTGTTTTTGATTGTTTTTTATTCTATTTTTGGTTGTTTGTAGTTGATTTAACAGGTTTTATTAGAAACAGCCTCAAACATCATGATTTAAAAATGTGATCTGTGTCACGTTTTGTTTTTTAATTTAGGTTCATCTTAATAGCACAAACAATAAATAACTTAATAAATTATTGGTGGATAATAAAATGACTTTAAAAGTAACTGCTAAAGGTTTTGAATTACCTGACTACATGGAAGCTCATATTGAATCTGAGTTTGCTAAATTTGATAAATTCCAAGTGGCGTTCCATAGCCGTAATGTATTTATGAAGCTAGAACCAGGCCGTCAATTTATTGTCGAAATTGCGGTTAAAACTAGTGTCGGTGATATTGAAGCTTCTGCTGACGAAAAAGAATTAAGTGAAGCACTAAGTGCAGCATTTGCTCGTTTAGAACGTCAAATTATCAAGAAAAAAGAAAAACCACTTGCTCACCGTTCAGAATTAAATGAACGTGATAAAGAAAACTTCCTTAAAGAAGAAGAAGCATCAGCTGAAGCTGCAGCTGACGCTGTGATTGCTGAAAGCGAAAAATAATAGTGCGTTAACGTGTCGTGTTTTAAAAGCATTGCACTCAATTATTATTAGCTAGCAAATAAAGCCTCGATCAATCTCTATTGATCGAGGTTTTTTTATGCGGCTTGTTGATTGATAATGACGTTTTCTTTTTTAACACACACAAAAAGAGCATTACCAGAACGGCCATTCCAAGGTACTATTTTATCGTAACTATGTTCAAACATGGTCACATCAAAAAAAGGAGCCAACAATTGCTGTAATTGAACGAAGTTGATTGCCACCATTGGATGATTATCACGCCAAGATTGCGTTACATTATCACTTGTTTTTTCAATGTGAAGTTGTAATTGTTGATGTTCACCTTCACCGCAGTAATTCCAACCGGATTGAAACATAAAATGGCTGTTTTCAAATTCAGTTGTATGACGCACAAAAGAGCTGTTATCTATTTTGTCTTTATCAACGGCATTGAAACAAAAAACACCATCTTGAGCTAAAGCATTATGTGCACTTTCAATACATTGCATCAGCTTTTCGATATTAGCGTTGTAATGCAGCGAATATAAGAAGCAAGTAATTAAGTCTAATGGTGCATCAACAGTAAAGTTACACATGTCGTGCTGAACAAAAGTTGCTTGAGGGCAACGCTGTTGAGCAATATTCAGCATTGGCTGATTAATATCTAAGCCACTTGCTTGATAACCATAACCAATAAAATGTTCAACATGAGGACCAGTACCACAAGCAAGATCAAGATAACGAGTGCCTTGATTGCCAAATAGCTGGTGGAGTCTGCGGACACAATTACTTTGTTCTTGGTAATCTATATCAGCACACATTAAATCATAGTAGCCAGACAAATCAGTGTATAAAGCGTTATAAGACATTATTAACCTAATGATTATAAAGAGATTATCTTGGTTATGGTAATTGTAGTATTACCAAAGTTGCGCGATATTAGCCTAGCTTTATTATTGCGACAAACAATATTTAGTAAATTAATAAAATTATTGAGGTAGATCGCATTTAATTCGCTGTGAGCATAGTCGGTATGAGAAATATTAAAGGGATGAGATTAGCCCTGTTAGAGAGTGCTAGATGAAATATTGTTCTAATAGTTGCTTATTATTGGTGGACAAGGATAATAATCGATTTATGAGTAGTGATGTTTTTTATGCGTCTTGATAAATTTGTTTGTAAAAGTACGGCGTTGACGAAAGTACAAGCTATTGCTCATATTGAAGCCGGTGATATTACGGTTAATGGTAAGGTGATCAGTGATATCTCTACTCAAGTTCACGAAAATAACCATGTAATGTTTGCTGAAGAGCAACTTTGTCCACGTCCGTTTCGTTATCTATTAATGAATAAACCTGCACAAACAATTTGTTCTAATATCGACGAAGCTTACCCATCGCTTTTCAATTACATTGATATAGAACGGCCACAAGAACTGCATATTGTGGGGCGGTTAGACGCAGACACGACAGGATTAGTTCTTATTACTGACGATGGTCGATGGTCATTTAATATTACCTCTCCTAATAAACTATGCCCCAAAGTATATCGTGTACATCTTCGTCAATCGATTGATAAAAGTGCAAAAGTATTGTTTGCTCAAGGTATTAAATTGCAAGGTGAATCTCAGCTAACGGCACCAGCACTATTAACTATTGTTGATGATAAACAAGTGCTATTAACGATCACTGAAGGTAAATTTCATCAAGTAAAACGTATGTTTGCCAGTATTGGTAATAAGGTAATGGGATTACATCGTGAGAGTATTGGTTGTGTGACATTAGATGTTGATGAAGGTCAATGGCGTTATTTAACGGTTGAAGAAATTAAACATCTCAACCCATAATGAATACATTCAATATATGTGTGATATGTTTGCCAGGCATGACGACATATATAAACAAATGAGGATAAATCTGTGAAAAAAAGTCAATTAGGTTTAATTGTGGTAGCAGCAACAATGCTATTAGCAGGGTGTAGTGAGCCTACGGTTACTGCAACGCCTGTTAAAAATGTTGATACTGTGTCGGTCACATCACCTGATGATATTGATGTATTTTGTCCAACAGGTATTTGTACCTTTGAATTATCAACTACAGCAGCAACAAAAGTAACGGTTACAATGCATTATGACTACAGCAAGCTTTACACCAAAATTGAAGGGGTGAGTGTTGTGGGTGAAGGAGCTAAAGATGCAAAAGTAGTCGATGAAGATCAATTTACAGTTGAACTCACTAAAAAGAACACCCCTGTAAAAATTGAAGTCATTGATTTTTACCGTAACTAAATAGCTTTCCTCACGCTATTTCTGAAGCAGTCTTTAGACATATAAGGACTGCCTCTGTCTTATCTCCACACTTCTCATAAAATATCTTGGCTTGTAAATATCATCATAACTGGCAAACAAATTATTAGCGGGCGTTTGTCTCTTTTATTTCTTGTTTAGTAACGCTTTTCTTTTTTGATGGTTAGAGAGCATTTCTTTGTTAAGTTCTGGTATCGTTTTTTTATCATGAACTAAGTGCCTAATGGCCATTATTGGATGCTTAACGATCATTTTAGGGCCAGCATAGCGCATAATCGTTTGTGACGTTATTTTTTGTTGTGGCTTATAACAATGGATAGGGCATTGCTTACAGCTGGGTTTATGTTCCCCATAAGGACAGCGATCAAGTCGCTGTTTTACGTAAGTTCTAAATTGGTCACAATTATTACATCGTTGAAATTTTAGAGTATTGATTTGATGATGTTTTGCACAATAAATATCAATCATTGCGGTTATCGTCTTAAATTCACTGTCAAGTCGACCCAATAGACGAAAGTCAGTTTCTTTATTCATGTTTTATGACCACTATGAGTAAAAGGAATTATTCTAACTTGTTTAAAGATGTATTTTAAATAAACTTTATCAAAATGACAAAAAAATGAAGATAAAGACGAATTTCTTTAGTGATAAGTATTAATAATGTTATTAAAGTGAAAAATTTAATGATGAAACACAAGAAACATGCTGAGATGGCTTGATTTAACGGGAGTTGAGCAGTAGTATCCACGCCTCGATTTTTATGGTGGTGTATATGAGCAGATTTGAGTGCCTTGAAAGAATTGTCGACGAATATCGTAAGAAAGTTCGTGACGCAGAGTTTAACCGTCAGAACGATAGCGAAGTTGCTAAAGTTCTAGTTTTATTAGTCGGTAACTCAATGTTCAGTCTGGCTGATGAATTTGCTGATTGGGTTAATCGTGGCGGTGATCGTAGCTATGGCGGTAAGTTTTTTGTTTCTAAGCAACTAATGACGTTGTTAGAGCCAGTAACTTTCCGTGGTGTAACGGTTCGTCGTGATTCGATTAAACTATTCAGAATTTCATAACCTGAGTGGCTTCCAATCGTTATTCAATGACTCTCCGATAGAAAAATTGAAAAACAGATTTTTGATCTAGCTATCAGCGTGGTCAATAAAAAGGGATGCTATGGCATCCCTTTTTTGTTGATTATTATAAAGCAACATATTTACCTACATTAGCTTGTTTAGCTTGTTTAGCTTGTTTAGCTTGTTTAGCTTGTCTATCCTGCACTTCCTGCACTTCCTGCACTTCCTGCACTTCCTGCACTTCCTGCACTTCCTGCACTTCCTGCACTTCCTGCACTTCCTGCACTTCCTGCACTTCCTGCACTTCCTGCACTTCCTGCACTTCCTGTTTTCCTTGTTTCTCCTCTTTTTCCTACTTCATCGGCACTTAACCCTTGAGTCTCAATAGCGACTTATGGTCAACTAATGCCAAATAAAAATATATAAAGAAAGAAGGTGATACATGGACGCTGAATTTTGGCATAGTCGTTGGGCTGAAGATCGGATTGGTTTTCACCTAACCGACGTGAATCCACTATTAGTGAAGTATTGGTCACAGGTTCATGCTCAACGTAATGATCGTGTATTAGTGCCAATGTGTGGCAAATCTGAAGACTTGGTTTGGCTCGCTGCACGCCATAACGATGTGGTTGGAATTGAACTTAGCGATATTGCAGTAAAAGCCTTTTTTGCTGAGAATCTCTACACACCATTAGTAACAGGTATTGGCTGTGAGCATGTGTATTCATTTGATGAGATCACTATCTACCAAGGGGACTATTTTACTGTACCCGTTGCGCCCGTTGATGTGGTGTATGATCGCGCGGCATTAGTTGCAATGCCTCAGTCCATGCGTGAGCGTTATGTTGAGCGTTTATTGCAGTTGATTAAACCTGGTGGGCGTATTTTATTAGTGACTTTAGATTATCCACAACCACAAATGGATGGACCTCCATTCTCAGTACCTAGAACTGAAATAGAAACGTTATTCAGTGGCTGTAAAATAACTCACTTAGAGCGTGATGAAGCGGATGCTACCCATCCTCGTCGTCAACGTGGTGTTGAGCGTTTTGCTGAAGAAGTATGGCTTATTGAAGTTCAGTAGAATGAGATAACGTAGGTAATAAATAAAGGCGTCTATGTGACGCCTTTATTGTCTTTAATTGTACGGCTAAGACTATAGAATGACGTTAACCTCTGCTGCTGCAACAATAGCATCACTTACGGCTGTATCAATGTCATCACGGCGTGTAAGCGCAACTCCAAGCCGACGTCGGCCATTGATCTCTGGCTTACCAAACAGTCTTATTTGCGTTTGTGGGCGAGATAACGCCGCGGTTAAATTATCAAACCGAATATTGGTAGAAATACCTTCAGCAAGAATAACCGCAGAAGCTGATGCTCCATACTGTGTGATTGTGGTAATTGGCATACCTAAAAAGGCGCGAACGTGTAGTGCAAATTCAGATAGCTCTTGAGAGATCAGGGTTACCATTCCCGTATCATGTGGGCGAGGGGATACTTCGCTAAACAGCACTGTATCGCCTTTAACGAACAATTCAACCCCAAATAGTCCATAACCGCCTAATTCATCTACAACCTTCTGAGCAACGTTCTCAGCCGCTTTTAAGGCTGCTTTTGACATTTGTTGTGGTTGCCATGATTCACGGTAGTCGCCATCTTCTTGGCGATGACCAATTGGTGCGCAGAAATGCACACCATCAACGGCACGCACTGTGAGTAGGGTGATTTCATAATCAAAATCGACAAAGCCTTCAACAATGACTCGGCCAGCACCTGCACGACCACCTTCTTGAGCATATTGCCATGCTGATTCAATATCGGCGGCAGTTTTAATCACACTTTGACCTTTACCTGATGAACTCATGATCGGCTTTACAACACACGGCATGCCAACACGATGTACAGAGGCTTCAAAGTCGGCATATTGATCAGAAAATTCATAAGGCGAGGTTGGAATGGCTAAGGTTTCAGCTGCAAGACGGCGAATACCTTCACGGTTCATGGTCAGTTTAGTCGCGTTAGCGGTGGGGACGATATTGATACCTTGGCTTTCAAGCTCAACTAAAGTATCTGTCGCAATTGCTTCAATTTCAGGCACAACAAAATGGGGCTTTTCAAGGGCAATAATACCTTTAAGTGCATCACCATCTAACATATCAATCACATGGCTACGGTGTGCTACCTGCATTGCTGGTGCATTCTCATAACGATCAACAGCAATCACTTCAAGACCAAGACGTTGACACTCAATAGCAACTTCTTTACCTAACTCACCAGAACCTAGCAGTAATACACGGGTAGCATCAGAACAAGCAGCTGTACCAAACATTGAATTTCCTTACGATTTATCATTTAAAGGTGAAATCTACCGCTAATAATACCTTATTTTTACGCTTAAGCAATCGTTTGCTATTTCATTAAAATGATAGGGAGAAGCCGATGAAAGAACAGAAAGCGAAAAAAAACCGCTTATCATAAGCGGTTTTAAATGATTATTTTTTGCGATTTTCCCAATGGGTAATAAAGGCAACAGAGAGAATAATTATTCCAGCACCTAGCCATAATCGCCCTGGTGGTGTCCAACCAAAGACTAACCATCCACCCAACACATTTAAAGGTAATTTTGCGTGATCAAAAGGTTGAACAAAAGAAGCATCAGCTACAGCATAAGCTTTAGCAATTGCCCATTGTGCTAATCCTGTTAATAAACCGGCAATAATTAATAACCACCAGCTAAAACTCACTGTTGGCATTGTAAAATCGGGCGCTGCTAAAATAATGTTGAATGGTGTCATTAAAATAAGCAGGTACATAACAATTGTTGTTGGTGATTCATGGCTAGATTGTTTTTTCACCATTAGTGAATAAGCGGCCCAGAAAAAAGCAGCGCCGACAGGTAGCAATGTCGCGATGTTAAAATCATCAGACCAAGGCTCAAGAATGATCATCGCACCAGCAAAACCGCCTAATGTTGCCAACCAACGTGCTTTACCAACTGTTTCTTTTAAAAGGAGTCCAGAACCAATGGTAGCGAACAATGGAGAAATCATCAGTAGCGCAATGCCTTGCCAAATAGGCACAGGGTAGGCTAATGCCCATAACCATAACTGAATGCCGATAACCGCAAAAAACACCCGTAAGCAGTGTAACCAAAAGTGGTTGGTTTTAAGCGATTGGCGAATTCCCAATGTACGTAGCCAAGGAAACATAGCGACTAATGCAATAAAGTATTGGATCAACGCAACAGACGTGGAAGGAACATGCAGTTTGATACTAAGGTACTGAGCTAAACTATTTACAATAGCAAACGCGAGCCCAGCCGTGAGCATCCATGCTGCTCCTTTCAAAGGATTGTGTGTTTGAGACATTGTCATTGGCTTCTAATAATAGGTGGCGAGATAATACGCTTTTGATGTTTGATAGCCAACATTGATCAAGTTTAGACAATAAAAAACCGCCAGTGAGGCGGTCTTTTTAGAATATTCAAATCAATTGCCGACTTAATAAGCAACATATGTTAGTTGAATATCAGGATTCAGTGCTTCTAATAATGCTTGTGTACGTGCAAGTTGACTAATTTTACTTTCTGCACTTTCTACCAGTGCCGCTTCTGCAATTTCAGACAATGAATAGTTAGACATATTCATATTGATTAATGCCACTTGCAGTGGAGGTAAACTTGGGTTGAATGCGGCATTTTCCGCATACATACCTTCAAAGATACGGCCATCCTGTGCTTTTAATGCAACACCACTGAAGTTCTTTGAGTAAGGAGCATGAGAACGGTTAGCGGCATTACAGGCGCTAGTCGCAAGCTCTGAACTTTCTTCAATACGAATGCCATTATCAAAATCACTCAATAGACCATCTTTAACCCCTAAATCGAGTGGCCCAAATGAATCCGGTAAGTACTGCTGTAGAGTCATTGGTTCGCGTTGTGGCAGTTGAATCATCATGTCGTTAGCTGATGTTAATTCATTCATAAACTGACGACAGTGACCGCAAGGGCTGTAGTTAATAGTGACATCTTTAATGCCAACTTCACCCTTGATCCATGCGTGGCTAATGGCAGATTGTTCAGCGTGAATAGTACAAGCCATGCTTGCGTTTTCAAATTCCATATTAGCACCAAAATATAAGCGGCCTGATGTGCCACGTACAATTGCACCAACATAGAAATTAGAAATAGGGACTACAGCATAAGAAGCAGCAAGAGGAAGGAGGGCCAAGCGAAGTTCAGTATCGGTCAGTTGTGTTGCTGATAATAAACATTCGAATTGCTCAGGACTGATCGTTGAGTCGAAATTTGAATCTTCGATAATAGGCTTTAAAGCTGACGCCAATTCAGCAGGTAATAAGCTTAATGCTTTTATAACACGTGCGTACATTGGGTGTTACTCCTTCATTGTTTATGGCAAAACATTCTATGTGAATCACAATGAGTTAGAAGTGATCTTGATCACATTGTTTGTTTTGCTATTACACCTATTACATTACTGAGAGTGGCGTCACACTTGTTTCTGCAACAAAGCATACAATATTTCAATGGCTTATCAACAATTGAACGTTTTGTGCACTTTGTGTTCAGCTGTGTTATTGCTGATCAAGCATGTCCAAAAAGACGTAATAATAGAGGAAACATCAGTGGGGCTAGTAAAGTGGTCATAATACCGCAAATAACCAAAGCTAAAGAACTAAACGCACCTTCTTGATAGTTTTCTTCCACCGCTTTTGCTGTGCCTAATGCATGTGAAACCGTACCAATCGATAACCCTTTCGCCAGTGGATGTTTCACTCGAAATAACTTCATAATTGGGTAGCCTAATACCGCACCAAATAACCCCACAATAATCACCATTGCAGAGGTGATAGCAGGGATCCCTCCAATTTGTTGAGAAGCCGCCATCGCAAGAGGGGTGGTAATAGATTTAGGTAAGATACTTGCTGCAAGTTGAGCATCCGCACCCATTGAAAAAGCAATTGCAGTACCAAAGGTCATTGATAACACGCTACCGACAAAACAAGAGGTTAAAATGGTTTTCCACTTACTGCGAATAAGCCCAATTTGTTGATATAGCGGGAAAGCTAATGCAACAACGGCAGGCCCTAATAAATAGTTAATCACTTCATTTTGTGCAAAATAGGTCTGATAAGGTACTTCCAACCATTTTAAGGCCAAAATCATAATAATAAGCGTGATCAAAAGAGGGTTGAAAAAAGGATTTTTAATTTTCATTGCTAAATAACGTGCAACATAAAAGCAGACTAAGGTTGCCACCAACCAAATCATGACTGTTTCTCCTTATGGTGTACCGCTAGGCCAATAACAATTAATACAATAATGGTGCTGCCAAGGGTACTTGCAAAAATGATCGCAGCGTTATTTTCAATGACACCTAAATAATTCATTAAACCGACACCAACAGGCACAAACAATAATGCCATGTGCTTAATTAATAAATTACAGGTACTTTCAACCCACTCTGCACGACAAATGCCAGTGACCAGAGCAATAAAAAGAATAAATAAGCCGATGATACTGCCAGGAACCGGTAATCCAGACCAGTGCTGAATGCCTTGTCCTAAAAAGAAACAGATCATGACGATAGCAAATGAGCGTATATAATTCATGGGTGGTAAGACTCTTAAATATTTCCAATCATCATACAAATAAACATGATAATTGTCACACTAATTAATGGCGGTTAATGAACTATATTGGTTTTTGCTGATAAAACAAGCGCAGTTGTTATATTGATGTCAAAAAATAACAACCAAGTAGTAATGCAAATGTAATAGTTATTACAATGCAAATGGTTGCGTAATTTGTGTTTATCACCAAATGAAACGACTTTTTTGTGTGCTTTTTAGTAATATCTGACCATGATGGCACTTTTTTTAATACTGATGTTTCATTGCGTACTGCTGCGGTATTAGGTAATGACACACGAAAGCCATAACTGGGAATAATATAGATAGGTATCGCCATTTTGCCATTGCGAAGTAATTTTTTAGACAGTGATAATAATAGAATATTGAGATCATAATGATGATCTCCGCTATCTTCGTATGCATTGGGGTAGGTAAAAGTAAAACGATAGACCGACTCAATACTGACAACTTCCCCGGCTAGATGGCAAAGAGAAGCTAAAAAACGGGATTCGTCATTGGTCAGCAGGGTTTGTTGATTATCATGCCATCGAAGTAGCCTATCTTCAGGAATAAAATCAATACCTTCAAATCGATAGCATTTTATTGCCGTTTTTGTTGTCATCATTCACCTACTTGTAAGCTCTTCGAACACAACCGCCTCGATAGCATTAAGTGTTGACGGAATTACGACAATCATCAAATTATGGGTCTTATTAATAATAAAAAAGCCCATCACAAGATTACTATGATGGGCTTATTGTATGCTTAATTTTGTAACGCTATGAATTACATTAACTTATTAATATAGTCGTATAACGACTTCATGATTTTCATTTTATGTTCATTTGACTGACAATCTAATGCTACTGCTTCAAAGTTCTCCATGTATTTAGGCATATTCTCTTCAAGGAAATCTTGGCAATGATGCTTCCAACGTTGTTGCTCTTGATAGGTAAGTGTTAGAGGGTAGTTACGCGCACGATAGCGGAACAGTAACGGCTTAATTCGTTCATCATCGACATTGATTTCCAATGTTGCCAATGAATCAACCTCAGTTTCACGAATAATATCCATCGTAGAGCGATCAGCAGTGGAGAAGAAACCATCATAAAGCATGGTATCGACGTTGCCGTTATTAGCGTATTCACGTTTAACACTGAACATTTCTAGCAATTTCGCCCGAACTTCAGGGTGTTGTTTTAATAATGCTAAATTTTTAAGGCATAACTCACGATCAATCCCTAATCGTGCGGCATCTTCTGCTTTTAGTGTTTTGGCAGGCGCAAGCACCGGACACTTGTTTAAATGCACTTCTTTAATCGGGACGGGTAACTCATCAGGACCAAGATCGATACGCTTAGTGTATAAACGTTCACGCAGTTGATCAGCATCAAGCTCAATTAATGGGGTCGGATCTTGAGCTAAATTAACGCAGATCACCGCATTTTTGTTATCAGGATGCCACGCCATTGGTACGATCCAACTGGTATTGCCACATTCAGTGCCAAACATACCGGATACATGCACAATTGGGGTTAGGTCAACAATATCGATTAACTCTTGTAACTGACGCTTATGACGTAAGTTAAACAGGTAATCAAACAGCTTAGGTTGGTTGTGCTTTAAAATCTTCGCCAGCTCAATCGTGGCGTACACATCAGCCATAGCATCATGGGCATTCGCGTGTTCAATTCCATTGGCGACAGAAAGCTTCTCAAGCTTAAAACTCGGACGACCTTCATCATCTGTTGGCCAGTTAATACCATCAGGACGCAGTGCATAACAAGTACGCATGATATCGAGTAAATCCCAACGAGAGTTACCGTTTTGCCATGCCCAGCCATAAGGATCATAAAAGTTACGGTATAACGTATAACGGGTAACTTCATCATCAAACCGAACATTGTTATAACCAATAACACAGGTATTTGGCTTTGATAACTCGGCATGAATTTGCGCAATAAACTCAGGCTCTGATAAACCTTTCTCCATTGCCTCTTGTGGTGTAATACCTGTAATTAAACAGGCTTCAGGTGAAGGCAGGTAATCGGCTGGTGGCTTACAATAGATCACCAAAGGCTCACCGATGATGTTCATCTCCATATCGGTACGCACCCCTGCAAACTGGCAAGGGCGATCATTCGCTGGACTGGCACCAAAGGTTTCGTAATCAATCCAATATAGTGTTGGCTCGTTTTTCTTGTTCATAGTATTTTCCAGAAGCCATGAGTGCGGTATTAAGTGTCTGCTATAACTATGGCTTTTTATTATATGCTGTTCGCATACACAGTCGTTAATTCCAAGTGAATTCAGCGTGGGATTTGCATTAATGTCCTAATGCATGTCCTAAAATTAAAGCCTGTGTCCTAAATAAAGGGAATAGCGTAATGAGCCTGACAGACCGACAACTTAATCTTATATCAAAGCAAGACACTTATGACGGTAAAGCTGAAATTAGTGATGGTGAAGGGCTCGTTGTCCGCATTACACCTAAAGCGAAAATCTATTTTGATTACCGTTGCCGCTTTAATAAAAAAAGTCTAAGAATTCGTATAGGTAAGTATCCCGTAACTAGCCTTAAAGAGGCAAGGCGAAAGCATAAATTAATGATGGAATTGAGAGAATTTGGTCGAAATCCCAACATTGCTATAACGGGTGAGCTTGAATTTATCACTTTAGATGATTGTGTCGCGTATTGGCTTAAACATTATGTCCCTCAATTAAAAGTGGGTACTCAAGCTCTTTATCGGTCTTTTTCCAAAAATTACCTTATTGGTACGTTCCCTGAGCGTAACGTTGAAACCATTTCAGCTAGAGAGTGGATGCAGTGGTTAGATACTATCAGCCTTGATAAACCCAAAACCGCTAATTCACTCTTTACCAAACTAAGAGCCTGTTTAAATTTCTGTAAGAGTAAATTCATTATTGAAAAAACAGACTTAGACCGTATTAAAAGACAACACGTAGGTAAAGCACCAGAAGTCGGAACCCGAGTACCAACATTTTCAGAACTTAGCATGATTTGGTTGGCCATCGAACGCAGCCGCGCCAGCTCATCCAATAAAGCGTTACATCAGTTAACTATGTTGTGGGGCAGTCGTTTATCTGAGTTGCGCCTTGCGCGTCGTAGTCACTTTGATATGGAAGCGGGTATATGGACGGTACCGAAAGAGCTTAGTAAAACCAATACACCAATAAGACGCCCAATCCCAACTAAAGCACGGGTGATATTAGAGCGAGTAATGGCAACCTACGATGATGTGTTGTTCCCTGGAGGTGATCTTGATAAGCCGATAACTATTGCAGCGGCTAACCGTTATATTCGCCGAATTAGAGATAGTTTACCTATTGAAGATTGGCGTACCCATGATTTTAGACGTTCGCTATCTACCGGTGCATCAGAATTAGGTGTAATGCCTCATGTGGTTGAAAAGATGCTTGGTCATGAGCTAGGTGGGGTATTAGCGGTTTATAACAAACATGATTGGTTGAAAGACCAGTTAGAAGGGTATGAGTTGTATGCGACGAAACTGGATAGTTATTTGAAGTAATATATATGTAACAAAGTTTACGGGCTAATAGAGATAAATTCATTATATAATGATAGCAACAAATTGCACTGCGCATTTTACATATGGTGGCTTGGCTGTGAGAAAGAAAATACTAATAATAACAAGTAGTTACGATAAAACCTGTGATTATATTATAAAGAAATACAGTGAATTAGACTTTTTTAGATTTGATATTGACCAATTTTCAGAGTATCGAGTAACATTTACGTCTAAAGGTTTTCAAATAAATAGTACTAATTGCTATATTGATTCATTAACTTGTCTTTCAATATATTTTCGAAAACCGATAATGGAAAATCTTGATGGAATCTTTGAGGATGATTATCACTCATATATTCATAAAGAAACATATTCGATGATCGAAGGGATTGTAGAAAGTTTTAGAGGAGTGGTACTTACAAAACCATCAATTATGCGTAGAGCTAATAATAAAATATATCAAGCTTCTATTGCTACTGATGCGGGTTTTATTAGTCCTGAATTTTCTATTACAAATAATATAACCGAACTGAACTATTTTACAAATATTAAAGGAATTATTAAGCCTTTAGCTATCGGTGAAATAACTAAAAATTCAAAAAAAGAATTTGTACAAACTAATTTAATAGATTCTTCATATAAAACGGATAAATTCCAATATTCTCCTGTTTATTTACAAGATTACATTGATAAAGAATATGAAGTTAGAGTTACTATTGTTGATAAACATATTTACCCTGTAAAAATTTGTTCTGATAATAATGTAGATTGGAGAAAGCCTAATAATAAAGTTATATATGAGATCTGTCTGATTCCAGAGGAAATAAAAAATAGTTGTTTTAAATTCATGAAGTCTTGTTCTATGAATTTTGGATGTTTTGATTTTATTGTAAAAAATAATATTTGGTATTTTTTAGAGATGAATGCTAACGGGCAATGGGCTTGGTTAGAAATTGAAATGGGATTAGACATATCAAAATCGATTATTGATTTCCTGACTAATGATATTATATAAATAGGTTTCCTATGGAAAAAAAACATAATGTTATTTTAGATGAAATGATTTTAATATGTTGTAAGTTTTTAAACTATCTTCCTTTATTTCATCTATCGTGTGATGAAAGTTTTGATACAATTAAAAGTATGACAAATTTTAGATTTTCTTTTATTTCATTACCTTGGGGAGATAAGCATTTATATTTTTTATCGTATAAAAAAGGGATAAAGTTTTTTCATGTGTTAAGACTTTCAGATATAAATAAGCCTTATGAAGAAGAACAAGTAAATGACTTAACAGATAAGTTTTTATCATTAGAAGATGATAAAGAGAATTTAAATAGTCAGTTAAGAATAGAGTTTTTAAAATTTAAATATGCAGAACTTCAAAATAGCATTAATACGCTAAATAATAAGGTTAATAATTATATTGCAATATCATTGGTTTATATTGGTGTTTTTACATATTTATTTAAAATAGCTATTAATGTCACCTCATTACCATTTGTCTTTTTTATATGGATATTACTTACTTTATTTGGTATTAATCTACTTAATGTTTTAATTTTATTAAGACGTTATTTACAAGTTAAATCTTACATGAAAAGTAAGTTTTCATCATTTAAACAATCTCCTGATTGGAGGTCATTAGCAAAAAGTTTTTATATTGATTGGCTTACTTCAAAAGATGAACAAAATGCTTCCGCATCATTAGTGTTAAATATTGAAAAATATTTTATAAGAAGTATTGTTTTTAGCTTATTATTATTTTTCAGTATAACAATAGAACCATATATGATAAAAACATCATCCGTTAATAATAGTTTAAATTATAATGAAATTGTTTTAGTGGATGAATATGGTAAATTTTCTCCAGAAGGATTGTTAAAATTATCAAAGAATATATCTCTAGATAAAAAAGTTGTTTTTATTTATTCTTCATCAAATATATTAGCTAAAGATACAATTGATTTTACAATTAAGATATTAAACTTATCAAAACATAACTTGATCATAAAATTAAATGATCGATTATTTGATAATAAAATGATTATTTCCGTAATAGAGTAATAATATGAAACCTTATATAATGAATTATAGTGAAAAGATGGATATTTCTCTTTCTTCAGTTGCTGTTATTGATACGACAGCTCTTACTTTTACTAGTGAGAGTCAAGATAATGATTCTATTTGTATGGATTTGACTATTCAAACAAATACGGTTGAATCAACGGATAATGATAGTATTCTGCATTTGGATAGTACAATAATAACTAAAACATCAGAAGCTACTGATCAAGATCAAATATACCTTGATACAACATATCAAACGAAAGTTGTTGAAAATAATGATAATGATTCCATTTATTTTGATACAACAATGATGACTGAATCTATCGAAGGTTTAGATCCTGATGAGATATTATTATCTTATTAATATTTAAATTAAATATGTATAGTCAAGCTTTCTTTAAATTATAATTATAAAGCGATCTCTTACCAAGATCGCTTTGTTTCTAAAGCTGTATCCCATTGAGTTGATAGTGCTTCATGATCAACAGTGAAGTGCTGAATGACATATATAGCATCAGTGTCGTTATAACTGAGTTTTACAAATCCAAGATGGGTTAGCTCATGACTGTAGTTATTAAAATAAACTTTGAATGTGAAATTTAGATATTGCTGGCAGCAGGTTAATAATGATTTTTTAATATCATCGAAGGAATCGTGTTCATAAACAACTAAGATTTTTTCATCTAGTGAATGTTCATAGTTAATACTTGCCATAATTTATCCCTGAGTGTTATTACCAAAACAAACAAAGCGATCTCTCACCAAGATCGCTTTGCTTCTAAAACCGTTTTCCAAACCGACTGGTATTATATTTCCATTCTTCAACGGCAGAACGTAACCAACGTAAGGGCATAAGTGTAATTGGTTCAGGGAAGCTGCGTGTTTGTCGCCACTTATAAATGGTTGCTCGACTGGTGATTTGAAACATCTCTAAAACTTCAACGTGACTAATTAAAAGATGTGTTGATTGCTCATTAAGTTCAGCATAAGTTTTTGCAGGTGGTGGTGAAGCAGGTAACTGGTTTTCTTGCTTACTTTTATAGTGTGACAGTGTCACGTTAAAGTTGTTTTCTGTAGTATATGAGACGCTTACAGTAGGGTAGGTATTGTAATCGAACATGTTTAGTTCCTTATTAGCATGTTGCACTAACAAAAATAGAAAGATGACCCCGATTTGTGGTATGCAGTAGTGGGAATATGGATAGAACTACCCCAAAAAAGCCTAGTAGTAATGTATGCTATGGACATAAGGTGGGAAGGGACTGTACTGGTTCTTGGATATCGATGGTTTATTATGTTTAGTTATTTCTCTTCATTAAAGATAAAACGTGATGGATTTCACGTTTTATCTAGAATAAATTGTAAATGTTTATTAAATAATTATTCATTTGAAGTAATGTAAAATAAGCTTTTCGAACCGTGGGTTTAAGTTTGCCTTCGTAGTACGGTTAAAGGGATTTACAAGGATGTGGAAAGCCACTTAATTAAGGGCTATAGCTGGATATTGGTATTAGTGATATTACTGATGGCATCGTTATAACCTGACCAATTATCAACACCTGCATTTTCAAGTGCTGTCAAAATAGCATCACGTTTTCGAAGATAATTCGCTTCTTTAGCGGTCATCTGAACCATCAGTACTGCTTTGATTTCTGAAGCCTCTATGTGTTGAGCAAGAACTGCTGATTCTAGTGCCATTCTGCCTTTATCTACCGCATTGCTAATAACATCACTTTGCTTACTTTCTTCGCTAGCCGGTGCTATTTCCTGTTGGGCTTCAATCTTTGCTTGTGCTTTAGCCTCCGCTTCTATCTGAATTTGCTGGCGTTCTTGCTCTAATCGAATATCTTCTGCTGCCTTGTGATCAGTGATTCGTGATTTAACAAGTGCACTAAAGTCATCGTTATCTTTAAAGCAGATTGCCGCCCAATCATTAAATAAAAACTGGTATTCAGCATGTGTTGAAAGAGTAGTGTAGTTGTCCTTTGCTATATTAGCTAAAAGGTCGGCTTCTACTAGAGCTTGTGCGATAGCAGTATCTGCCGCTTCTTCCAGTGATTGAACAGTCTTTTTCCCTTTCATGGCATTAAGCACGGATATTGTGGATATTGGCATTGGGGCTTTGATGTCTAATGATAACGTATTGAGGTGCTGCTGAATTTTAGCGTTGGCATCGTTAAGAATATTTTTGCGGATTTCATCTTTACGATTCTTCACTTGTTTATCTGCAGCTAATCGCGCTTGGCGAATTTGTTCGCTGACAAACTTCAATTCTTTAGTAAAGGTATCAATGCTATCTACCTCGCCAAGTACTTGTTCTGATATTGCCTTAAGTTTATCTTCTGCTGCTTTGAATACTTTGACGAGCTGTTCAGCATCAGCAAACTCTTGGTCGGTTTCAATGGGGAGTTTTGATTTTTCAATCAGTGCCATGGTCGCTTGTTTGAATACATCAAAATTACTGTGGAGCGTTAAACCCTCCATTTTGTAAGTTAAAGCGGGTAGGTCACGGATAGGCTCGGCTTCAAGAATAATGACTTCTTCTTTTTGTTTATAACTGGCTAAATCTTTTTGAAATTGCAGCCAACCGGCAATGAGTTGTTCGCGGCGCTCTGGCAATGAAATATATTCACAAGAAGCAAAGAGTTTGTCTGTCCCGTCACTACAAACAAAGAAGGCTTTCTCTGCACCTGAGACTAGAAGTTGTTGTTCTAATTGCCAGTAATAGTGCGGTTCTAAATGACCATCAAGCACATGAGCAAACAAGTTTTGATTATAGAGTTTGTGCTCAAAGACAATGTCTTCAAGTAGGGTGATACCGTCAAAACTTGCAAGCATCCAATCATAGTCATCACTGATTGCTGTTGCAGGAAACAACTCTTCACCAATAATTTTTTCTACGAGTGGACGAGCAGTGTCTTCTGCTGCATGGCCACGAGCAAATATCTTTTCTTGAAAGCTATTCACATCTAATCGTTCACCCGTTGCTTTTTGTTTAAGTAAGGCTTCACGGCTTTGGTATTTTGATACGCCCATCATGATTGGTGCTTCACTGGCCGTAAATTTAGTGGCGCGTAATTCGTGCCATGGTTGAGTTCCTTGAACAACGTTTGTTATACGCATTAGGCTTCCTCCGCTTCACAATTAATGAGTGCTTGTTTTTGAGGTTCAGTTAACACACCTTTACTTTCAATCATGGCGATCAACTGTTCAGCTGTTTTCTTACCGGACTGAATGACGGATGACCACTTGGTGTAATTGAGTTCAAACTGATCGACAGGATAGTGTTGTATGGCTGGTTGTTGTGGGGTGATATCTTTTTCTGATGGTACGAACTCTTTGCCTTCCATTTCTTCAGCGGTCGGTGCTTGTCCGATATCTGGCCATGCTTTGCGTAGTGCTTGCGCTTCAGCACATTTAGCCAACTGTGCATAAGGACGCTTTTTCCACATAGCATTTGGTGCTTGGGCATTACGTCCAGAGGTTGCATAGTTTTCTAACCAATATTCTTTTGCGCTGAAAGCGACAATTCGATCACCAATAAGTTTATGGACGGTATATTTACACCATTCAGGAAATGTATATTGGTTACCATCTAAATCGGCTGTTAATGTAGGACCAAACTCTGGTTCATCAGCGCCAGCATAAGTACCACTTCGGTCAGCTTGAATACGATATAAACCAATACCAGGCATAACAACATCACGCCATGTTGAATTACCCGAAGATGCATCTTTAACGCTCATTGGTACGAGGTGAACAGGTTTAAGTAAAATATCTAAATGGCGTGATAAGCAGTAATCGACAGCCATTAATATTGATTCGTCGCGTGCCCCCGGGAAGACACTATTTTGTAAGGCTCCCCATGTTGATTGATCTATACCGCGTTGTGCGACAGCAGGGTATTGTTGCTCAAAAGGAATAGTTGGTTGAGTGGTCATTGGTCATTACCTTAGGTTATACATTCTCAAAGTGCTCTGGTTAAGTAAGAGCACTTTACGAATGAGTTATAAACCTGCCAGCGCAATTTCAACTTCTTCTTTTTGCTCCTTATATTCAATACGGAATATATTTAAGATAGTGGCTTCATTTTCATTAAAGAATTCTTCAAACACATCTTTTGCGAACTCTTTAAAGCCCATTAAAGTAAGTAAAGTATTGCTTGAGCTACAGTCAGCGGTGATAAGAAACTTAACCATGGCATTAGCTAATTTTCCATCGTGAACCTCAAAGTAAAAGGTTACGAAATCAGAGACTGATAGGCCGCAAAACTCACGGTTATGAAGGATTCGATGTTTGCCAATGGCTAGGAATTTTTCTAGCGCATCAGCTTCTTGAGGTGAGACTTGATTAAAAATGTTTTTCATAAGATACTCTCCATGTCCTTTGTTTTTTGTTAGTTGCTATGTTTTTTAGTTATCTGCAAAGCATTGGTCGTTACCTTTGGTGGCATACTTGGTCGTTGTCACTACGGCACTAATTTCTTGGTCGTTATTAGTGCCCAAACTAACCCTGTCAGAAATGGCAGGGTTTTTTTGTATCTGAGAAAAAGCAGCAAGGCTCACATTAACGCGAGTTAAAAAGCATTAATGTTCGTTGATGTATTGTTGTTTAGTATGCTTGTTGTTTGGTAAATTCGAGGCGTGTATGAATTGGAGCGTTGTAAACATTGATTATCTAGATTCACCAAGTGAGGCTCTAAATACTGAGATCCAAATATCATCAGTTGTAGTCGATCACCTTAATCACTTACCGTTAGGTGGTTTTTTCAAATGTCCTATTGCCGTCATGGATAGATATAGCCTTAAAGTTCAAGTGTTTTTCCCACCAGAGCTAGAAATAATAGCTCTTTTTTTGGGAGCTAGACTTACTACAAAACCTGACTTTTATTCGCTGAAAGGGATCATGGGTATACAGATTAGTCCTATTGGGCTCGACGCTAAATCACCTTATTTCCAATCGCTTTTCGTGAAACCTAACCATTCCCAATAAACAGTTACTGTTTATTGTTATTGAGCAAAAGCAGGGTATAAAGCCTCGATTCTTACTTGTTTTAATATCATTACCACAACGAATAGCCCATCGTTCATTATCATCAGTGGTAAAGGTGCAGATTTCTGATAAAAATAATAGTATTGGTTTTTCTTGCTGACTTTCTTCATGATCCATCATTGATAACTTATTAATATGTGAGCATGCATCGTTAAAAAAGGAAACAAAAGGGCGAGTTATATCATGTATGGGTAGTGAAGTCCCTTTATTATCAAAGAGTTCAATGACACCATTGGTTTTAATAACGATAGTTCTACTACCATCATCTGTAATAAAAACACTTGCAACAAGTGGTTGATTAAACAATTCTGTACCGCAAGTTTGATTTTTAAAATCATAGAATTGTTTTATTTTATTGACGTCTTCATGTGCTTTTGACATCCATGTTTTTATATTATCTACCATGCTCACTATCCTCAGCGTGCTTTGCCATTAATATTTAGTATTTCAAAGAAAACTGATTCAATTTCCTTTGAAATACATCCCCGAAGGGTGTATTCCGGTCGTTACCTTTGGTCTTATTAATCTTTACGCTTTAAATATTCAACATTGCGTTCAACTTCTGTTAGTGGTTGATATTTACGTTGGGTTCCTACTGTTCTTGCTGATGCAGTATGGGCAGTAAAATAACGTTCAAAATCTAACTGAACATTGCTTTTCTCTGCGCACATTCGAATAAAGCCTCGAATAACATTTTCGCGGAAAGCAAACCAGCCGGGGCGATTATCAAATGCTCGTTTTAAGATACATCCGTAAGATTTGTTTCTTAATTTCGCAAATTCTTTTTTAAATTTATCTTCGTCTAACGCTTCCAATTCTAATTGATTAACAATATCCGAATAGGAAAAGGTTATATGCTCATAGCTTCTAATTAAGTCGGCTGAATCCGCCATAGCCCAAAGAATATGATGAATATATTCTGGTTTACCATCTGTTGCTTGATCATAACTTTTTCGTAGTATTTCAGAGACAGAATTGATTGCATCATCAAGAGCTTGTAAAAATAAAGAGAAGTTAATTTCAGTTATTGGGTCGTCAGAAAAATGAGCTGCAACGAGGATTTTTTCGCAAATCAAGTGTACATAACTAGGAAAGCCATCGCTTAAGCCTGCTATTTTATAACGAATATCTTCTGGTAATTTAATATTGAATTCGTTAAAGGCCGTTTCAATAATCTTAAATCGACCATCCCATGGTAATACATCTAGTTTTACTTGGTGTAGTTGCCTAAAGCTGGATAAGTGACCATCCATTAAGCTATCTAATGATTGCCCAATACCTGTAAATATTAATTTAACTTTCGACCCTTTATCACCGAGTTGTTTTAGTAATACCCCAAACGCTTTTCGCTGATCATCAGGCATCTGATCAAACTCATCAATAACAATAATCGTCTTTTCAGAGTGCCATTTAGATAAACTATCCAAAGCCATTGTGGCGGTTAATGGATCTATCACTTCTGGTAATGAGGGCTTATTTGATAACTGCTCAGAAAATTCAAAAGAGAGTAGTGGTGGTTTAAAGGCAATTTTATGTGAACGCTCTGATATATCAATAGAGGCTAGAGCCTCATTTAAAATGGCAGAAATAATGCCAGTTAATGTCGATGTATAATCACAACTAACAATAATCGGTTGGTTATCCGACGATTGAAGAAGATGCGCCGCAGTTTGAGCCAATGAAGATTTACCGACTCCTCGATCTCCTAGAATAAAAGCATGTCGCCCATCAGCATGTAATGCGACTTCTAATTCTTGGAGTTGTTTTTTCCGTCCCCATAATTGCTCAATACTATCAATGGGCTTACTTGGCTTAAGAACGTTGTGTAATCGTTCTAAAAAATCAAAATTATCTAGCTGTGCGATTGTCATATCATTCTCGATTATCTAGGCATTTAGTTACCTGTATATTAAAGAAAATTGTTGTGTGAGTTAGCTAGTTGCCTCGCATTTTACGCAACGCACTATCATCGAAAGAGCATTGGTTAAAACAGTTGGTACACCACCTTTCTAGTGCACTAGCCTTGATTATTACCACTCAAAATCTCTTGTGAGAGTGGCTCAGCGCCATCAAGACAAGGCGCGAAACTTAAATATCAAATGTCATAATATTAAAGAGCAGAGATAAGTTGTATTGTCATATTTAACTTATCCGATGCATTTAAGGTAACTATGGGAACAAGCTTTGTCAATGCCGTTTCGAAATAAAAATATCATCAATAAATTATTGTCACAATATGGGTGTAAAAAAGCGCAGATTAAACTGCGCTACAATTACTTGATTTATAAGGTTTATAGATTTGATTATATTGACAATCTAGTCACTCGGTAAAAAAGTGTGGATTCACACTAATAATCATCCCTGAGCTTTAGTATTTAGATCTTAAACAGGTTTTACATGGCTTATAACTGTACCAACAATTTGACAGTTTTCATTTATTTTCATAAAACGCATTTCTGGTGGGTATTCAGGGTTTAATGTCTTAAAAAACCTTTGGTTATCAATTATTTCCATTTGTTTTAACGTGGGTTCGTGTGAGTGATCAAGCATTGCAATCACAAATTTACCATTTATCTCGTCTATCTTTGTTGGGTCTACAAAGATGAGATCATTCTCTTCAAATCGAGGTTGCATTGAATTATCTCTAACTCTTAATGCAAATGTACCTGGTGAGCATTTAACAGGGCATGGATATAGTTCAGATGAATCTGATTGCTTAATTACCTCTATCCAATTGCTAGCTTGAGCCCAATTAATTAGAGGTACAAATTGATGTATCTTCGGACCAGCAGTTACATGTGAGTATTCATACTTAGACTCGTTGAACTTATCACCACTTCCATCAAGCAACCATTTAGGGTTACATTTCAATGCTTTAGATAGTGAGAACAAAGTGTCAGCTCTGGCGTTTTTTGTTATATCTAATTCTATTTTACTTATACCTACACGGGTAACTCCCGATTTAGATGCGAGTTTTTCTTGTGTCATCCCAAGCTCAGTCCTTCGAGCTTCAAGTCGTTTACCAAATGTTGTCATATTTTTACTCAACACTAAATACAAAAAAATAAATGAACCTTTAGTAACTATTTTACATCAATTGCTTGTAACAATCAGATCGGTACACTATTATCGAAACCAAAGTATCTTTTGATAGTTTTGTGTCTAAGTGAGGTGTTATGAATAACCTGATCCAAACCTTAATAGTTAAATATGGAAATGTTACTAAAACTGCAAAAGCTTTTAGTGTCAGCCATACCGCGGTTGTGAAGTGGAAGAAGAATGGCCCTCCGCTGCACATTGCTTTGTTATGCCATTTAAGTGAAGACATCCCTTATATCTTTAATCCTAGTGACTATGGCGTTGATGACAAGGGGCTGAAGTTAAATTTAGAAACGACCAAAAAGGTAACGACCAATGATTCAATTAAACGAGTTCGAGACACAGATGCTAACTACCATCGCAGCACGCCGTAAGATCGGCAAAGTAGGGCTACCACAAGCCTTAATTCGTGATGAGCAGGTAAAAGTACGATTCACTGAATCTGACCGAGCAGTGATTGATTCTTTTTCTAAAGCAGCTGATACCAATGAAGCGCAGTTTTTATATACGTTAGCCATCTCAAGCGTTCGCGACATGATGATCAACGATACAGATTTAGCACGTGAGATAAGAGATGAATTAACAATGGCTGGTATTACCATTCCTGAATGGATGAGTGAATTATGAAGAACGTAAATGACCTCGATAAAATTATCATAATAGCATCTCGTGTCGCGGCTAAACGCCGTGGCATGAGTATTTCAGTCGCTAAAAATTTATTGCTACTAGGAACTGAACCAACAAGAGTTAATGCCACTTTGTTTCATTGTCAGCAAACTCCGCAAAAATTGGAGGAAGTGTAATGTCTATTATTCGATCCGAGCGTCGTAATCGTTTCACAACAATTAGTAATTGTGTGTTTGCCAATAACCAATTGTCATTTCAGGCGATGGGTATGTTGACTTATATTTTATCTAAGCCTGATAACTGGAGAGTGTCACCAACACAGTTAATTACAGTCACTAAAAACACAGCAAAAAAGACGGCTAGAGATGGTGTTTATGCCATTTTAAAAGAGCTTCGTGAGACTGGTTTTATTCTTCGTGAAAAACTCTCCACAGGTGAAACAAACTATATTGTTTATGACATGCCTGTAGGTAAGAAAGCCTTTATAAATAAAGAGGATATGAAGGCTGAGTTTAGTGAGTATCAATGTGATCTAACGGAAATAGAACAGTGTGAACCAAATACGGAAAACCCTGATGCGGATAAACCTAATCAGTCTGAACCGATACTAATAAAGACTGATCTTAAACAAGAACTGAAGAGTAATAATAAAGATCTATTGTCGAGCAAGCACGACGATACCAATCCACCCGATAAAAAATCTGATTCTGCAAAGCAAGTCATCCAGCACTTGAACACAGTCACAGGAAGTAAATTCCAGTGCTGCAAATCCAATATCAGTCATATCAACGGTCGCTTACACGATGGGTATACCGTTGAAGATTTGTGCCTAGTCATCACTCAAAAACAAATCGAATGGGGCAGTGATGGAAAAATGGCGCAGTACATACGGCCAAGCACGCTGTTCAAGCCAAGTAAGTTTTCTGGGTATTTACAGGCAGCCAAGATCACTGAGCTGAACCCTGGTAGAAGACCCGTCACATCTGCTGATTTTGATGACATATCTTGGGCTAAGAACCTTGGATTATAGGGAATGAAGGTAACGACCAATGAATACCATTACTGAAATAACTCCGCATGCGCAACGATTAAAACAAGCGCAATCAGAAACAGGTTTAAATGATTTTGCAGCGAAAAACATAAATCAAATATTCAAAGAGTTATGCAATATTTACCCTAATTGGAGAACCTGTTTCCGTGAGACTGATGAGTTTAACTTAGCCAAAGCCAGCTTTGCTAAAGGCATGATGGAAAACGGTATCGTTAGCATGGAGCAGGTACTGCGAGGCTTATCACAAGCTCGTCGACAAGAATCTGATTTCTTTCCAAGCGTGGGTAAATTTTGTAGTTGGTGCAAAGGGGAACCTGAGTGGCAGGGGGCCTTTCGTCGCATGTTAAATCGTATGCCAGTGCAAAGTTTGGCTGAAAAAAGAGCACGTCAGGCAACATCTTGGGCTATTCGAAACAAGTTACCAGCGCTTGCTGCTGAGAGGCGATTCAAACTCGCTTTTGAAAAATATCAAGGACTTGAAGAACAAGGTTTATTAACTGAACTTGTGCAGTTACCACCAAATAGCGTGATGACTGAATTTGATAAGCAACGTAATTCGACAACAGTGCGACCAGAGCAGTTTAAAGCTAATTCAGTATTTGCTCGTATTGCACAAAAAGGAGTACATCATGAGTAAATTTACTGAGGCAGAACGCGCAGCAATGGCAGAAGAACTTGCAGTGAATGGCTTTAATTCATTGCTACGTTTAATTGTTCTTCATGATGAAAATATCTCTGATGTCACGAGTGCAAAATACAAAGTTGGTATTTATTGCTGTGCCAGTGGTAGCGCTATTAAATCATGGTCAAAACATGGCTTACGTGGAGTTTATGTCGAACGAGCATTGGAGTTTGCTGAGTGTTACAACTTACCGATTAAAGCTCATCAGTTAGAGCCAACGAAAGCCATTATCGAGCAGTGGCTTGATTACGATTACAACCTTGTTAAATCTGGTCGAGCAAAGGCAAGCACGTTCAATGGATGGGATATTGCGGCTCGTGGAATATTAGATAAAGAGCTGGTTAAGAAGGCTAATACTAAGATATTAACGTGTGTAGGGGAGGTGTAGCGATGGATATTTCAGTTAGTAATTTAATGATGATGTCATCTCGTGAGATAGCGGAGTTACTGCAGTCTCGTCACGATAGTGTAAAACGGTCAATGGAAAGGTTAAGTGGTAAAGGTTTAATCCAACTTACACCAATGGAGGAAGTTAACCATCTTGGGCAAACTATTGAGGCTTATCATGTTAATAAGCGTGATAGCTATGTTGTTGTTGCTCAGTTATCTCCTGAATTTACGGCTGTGTTAGTTGACCGATGGCAAGAACTAGAAAATACACAACCTATACCGCTTCCTCAAACATTTGCTGATGCATTACAACTTGCTGCTGACCAAGCGAGACAAATTGAAACCCAAAACAAGCAGCTCATATTGAATGCCCCAAAAGTGGACTTTGCTGAGCGTATCGCCAAAGTTGATCGTGGTATGACATTGGGTAAGTTCGCTAAGGCTGTGAACTTAGGCCCCCGTAAAATATTCGCTGTTCTACGTGATATGAAAATATTAATCAGTGGCTGCCAAGGTTATAACTTGCCGATGCAGCAATACATTGAGAATGGCTGTTTTGTCGTGCGCCAAAGTACCTATGGGCCTGAAAATGACCGTATAGCTAATACCACATTGATTACGGGTAAAGGTGAATTGTGGCTTACCAAGAAACTTATTAACGCTGGTGTACTTAAGGCGGTAGCAATATGACTAGTCGAGAGATTCGTATTATTGGCGCTGATACGTTTGATCAACGTGTCGCTGCAATTGCTGCTATCGAGAAACACGGTGAACGTTCTGGCCATGTTATCCATAACGTGAAATCTGGCGGTATATGGTACTCAATTGAAGTGCATGTCTTCAAATGTGTTATTGCTGAAATTGTCACTAAGCGTGCGTTTAAGCTGCAAGGTGCGCAAACAGGCAGTTTCATTAAGGGATAGCGTTAATGGCGAAGATAGCGCTAGTTAAAACGCAAGGCGGGGCATTAGTCCCGCTTACCGATGACGATAAGAATTTCATCGATAAAAAACGTATAGGGACGGTGCTTGAGTGTGACTTTAAAACGTTACGCAATCCAATGTTTCACCGTAAATATTTTGCGTTATTAAACTTAGGTTTTGATTACTGGAGTCCAACAGGAGGAACAGTATCACCAGCAGAACGTGGGCTATTGATGCGCTTTGTTCGAATGTTAGCGCAATACGGTGGGGAAGAACGAATACTGCAAGAGATGGCGAGCGGTTATTTAGATCATCTATCAGTACATAGGGCGCAGCTTGAAACAGAGAAGTCGTTTGAAGCGTATCGGAAATGGGTGATTGTTGAAGCTGGATGGTATGACCAAGTTGTGTTGCCTAATGGTTCTATTCTCAGAGAAGCTAAGAGTATTCGGTTTGCCAAAATGGATGATGTTGAGTTTAGCGAGTTATATCAGGCATCGTTCGAGGTGCTATGGAATAGCATTTTGAATAGTTACTTTGAAGGTGAGGAAGAAGTGGAATTGGCTGTTAATAGGTTGTTAGGGTATTTGTGATTATTTTAGTTTCTTAAAATACTTGAATATAGAGGCAATCGTTTATGTGTTTTATTGTGTAATAAATAGAATTACTTTAAATACACGTTATTTATTGCACGTAATATTCTGCATTATTTTATTTGAGTAATTTTTAACTACAGGGTAATTGTTTTAAATAACCATGTTATATATAACTAATCGTTATAATTATTATTAATATAAATATTATTCTTTTTAAAAATCATTTACTTATTTATATGTTCGTTTGAATAAAAATAATTAATCATGACAATAAAAAATAAATTTAACTTAATTAGAAGTATGTGTAGAAAAAACAAACAAACAAGAATAATGTATTCAAACATTTGTTTAATTGGAATTAAGATATGAGATTAAGGAATAAAAAAACTGAAATCATAGTCGAAATCCTTATAGTTATATCGTGGGTATTACTAACTGTTACCTATATTTATTGTACTCAAGATATCGATTTTGGAGACGAAATTTCACCAAGCAAATCTACATCAGAATATCAAAATGAGCCTCATATAAATAATAATTTTGACCTTTATATTCCAAATGAATATGAAGGTGACGAATAATATTATGCTAATGAAATTTTTATAATCAAATAGTTAAGGAATATTAATATGAACTTTCTGCAACAAACAGATCCATCACGCAGGCGTTATGGACTCGCTGCTTTTATTGGCTTAATTGCAGGTATTGTATCGGCTTTTGTAAAATGGGGGGCAGAAGTGCCTTTACCGCCTAGAAGCCCTACTGATATATTTACCGCAATGTGTTCTCCAGAGTCTTTAATCAGGGCCGCAGATCAAATAGATTGCTCTCGAAATTTTCTAAATCCTCCTTATGTATTCTTAAGGGATTATTTACATATTACTGATCCCAATAGCCCAGTATATACGTTTGCTGGTCATATTTTTAACTCTGTTGGTGTGACTCATATTGTCTTTTCTATTGTTTTTGCTGTGGGATATTGTGTTGTAGCTGAAGTATTTCCCAAAGTTAAATTATGGCAAGGTTTATTCGCTGGAGCGCTAGCTCAAATTTTTGTACATCTCATTTCTTTCCCGTTATTAAACCTAACACCATCAATATTTGATTTACCTTGGTATGAACATGTTTCAGAAATATTTGGCCACTTGGTCTGGTTTTGGTCAATTGAAATAATACGAAGAGATTTACGGAATCGTATTACGCATGAACCCGATCCAGAAGTTCCACTAACCAGTAAAGTCGTTAATAGATGAGAACTTTATGAAAGATGACATTTTAACGTTTCTGTTAATATTAAGATTTATTTAATTCAAACAATGAATTGAAAAACATAATGAAGGCTCTAATAAGTATAATGTTAGGGCCTATTTTGAATGTTTATTAGAGTATCAAGCAAAACTGTATATGAAGAAGCCATTTAAGCTTATCGTAAGTTATTGTTGAAGTGGGTCGGTATGACCAAGTGGTATTGCCTAATGGTTCTATTCGTAGAGAGGCCAAGAGTATTCGCTTTGCCAAAATGGATGATGTTGAGTTTAGCGAGTTATATCAGGCATCGTTCGGGGTGTTGTGGAATAGCATTTTGAATAGTTACTTTGGCGATGAGCAAGAAGTGGAATTGGCTGTTAATAGGTTGTTGAGGTATTTATAGTATTGCTTTTTGTGTTAATTAACTTGGCGTAATTTGTTTAATTTTATGGTGGTAAAACATTTACTTACATTGTTTATGCGTTTTTTTGCTTTTGTGTTTCCTTATTTTTTAGTCTAATTACTCTATATGCAATATATTGTATCTGGTTGAGAGTAAAAGCGAGAGTGTAGCTTAATTTACTGTTAGGCATCTTAATAAGAGACTGAGCTAATGAGACAATTTTGAATACAGACATCATTGAAAGAGCTAAAACTTTCTATCAGTATTTTAGCGCTAACGGTTTAATTGATTTGATTATTTTGGGTTTAGCGACGATATCTGCTAATTTTTTGGCTTATATTTATTATTTTGATATCAATGCATTGGTTTTTGTTGATGCTAGTACTATTACCAAGCATGTTCTTGTTATCTCATTACATTATGCTGGTGCGTTAGCTGTTATATCTATAACTCTTGTTATAGCTCAGAATCTTATAACTTCACGTGAATTTTTAAATTCAATGGGTAGGGTTGGTCCTATAGGTATTGATCTTGGTTCATTATTTCCGCGAACCGTAAGATTTTCTTTATGGAGTATTTTAGATAGACGCATACTTCGAACCGTGTTGACCGTTGTTCTTTTTAGTATGGTTTATATTGGCTCAATCAACGCTATAATACTAATCATTGTTACAACTATTCTAATTGTTTTCATCAGCTTCTTATATCTACGTTTTTGGGGAGAGCTAGAAGATGTAGAAGATACTAAAACAGTTTTATTGTTCGGTGGTTACATTCGGATGGAAGTCCTTTCAATAAGTATTACGGAGGAGCTTAAAAAGGAAACCGGAAATTACTTATTAGCTAAAGTTGGAGTGATATTGCTGTACTTAGCTTTATCTATTGGTATTGGACGTGCAAATTATATTGAAGATGAAATGCAAGCTTCGTTGGATGGCATGTCAAGCAATGTAGCAGTAATCACAAGTTCTAGTTTTGGCTTATTGCTTTATGATTTAAATGAAAAGTTCGTATTCTTTAAGCCATGGAACAACATAGATAACTTGTTTTTACCGAAAGATAATCAAAAGTCATTGAAAACACTCCAAAGTATTAATTAAGTAGGGTTTCGTATTTTGATGTTTAGAAAGGATTAACGTGAGTTCATTAAGATTGATGGTAACTTGTGTAATAGCTGTATTTTTAGTACCTGGAAGTATGTACTTAAGCTATGAGTTTTTTGCAGAAGTTGAAAGTTTGAGTAAAATCCTACAAGTACTAAGTATCGTGAATGTATTATTTACAGGACTTGCTTTTAGTGCAGCAGGTATCGCAGTGTATTTTCAGTCAATACAACTGAGAGATTCCCGAAAAGGTTTAGCAGAAGCGGAATTAGTCCAAAGTAAAACAATGGAAAATCAATTTAAAATGTTAGAGATTCAGCGTCTTCAAGCTGAAGCTTTAATTAAATCAAAACAAGTTGAAATAACTGCTATTTTGAAAAGTAGTCAATATAACCTCAGTATTGATCATAAATTTAAGGATGAAATTGAAGAAATAATAAATAAAATTAATAAAACAGCAGAGCGAACCTAATAAATATATCAACACGATTTACTATACTTTAACTCGGCATCTTCGGTTGTCGGTTTTTTTTTAAGGCGTCAATCTTAAGTATAATTGCATAGTAGCAAATATGTTATACAGGCGTTATATTTAATGGACGATAAATGAACACTCAAATAAATCAAAAAATATCTACTCGTTTAAGTGAATTAGAAGAGATCTATTGTCACTCAAAGCCTAATCTTAATGAACAGGGGATTTGGTTATTTTTAGCAACGTTGGGCTGCTGGAGCGTTTCTGGTATTGGTTATCAATTTGTAGCGATTATTATTACTTTTTATATCTTCACAAGTAAAGCTCTGCCAAGAGTGGATGGGAAAGTATTTCTGATCAGTGTGGAATTATATAGGTTATGGAGGTTATATCGAACGGATGTTCTGTCTAAGAAAGATCGTGTTTTTTGGCGAAAAACAATTTTCCATGTTGTCTTTCTTAAGTACAGTATCTTCTATGATATCAAGAGTAGTCCTTATTATTATGCCGCTTATCTCTTTTTAATGGCTACGTTGTTCAATCTATGGGATAAAATATAACAAAATAAGGATATGTATCATGCAGCCAATATCTACCTTAAGTGTTGGGCAAGCTTAAGCCACCTTATATAAGTAAATACTGAAAATATCATAAAGGGTGGTAATGAAAAGAAGTTGAGCGTTATCCTTGGCGTGAACTAATCAATTTAATTCATTGATTTATAATTATATCCTTTTTAAATATTACGCGTTAATGCCATAATCCTTATTATTTTACGTTTTATCTAGGTCGAAAAATCCCCGCTAATTGCAGGATACGCTAATTATTGTCATTCTCTACAGTGAATGCCCGCGAGGGTGATAGGGAATCTACTCACAGTGCGTTGAATTTTTAAAGTAAAGATATGGTTGTCCTATATTCTCTATCGGGATCTTTAAGTAAAAAAATCTGATTTATAATGTTTTTTATATTATTGCGAGATAAATGCGGGGGCATGCTCAAAGAACAAATACGGGCAAGTTGTTAGGCGAGAGGTAACTATGCAATATAACAAGAGATATTAGGTATGATGGATGATTTGCTAAAAAAAGCAACAGGTGGTTTGGATGGTGTTGCTGCTGATATAATTAATGCTGCATCAGGTAAGTTTAAAGAAAAACTTTCCGAAGCTTTTGCGATTGAAAGATTGAAATTATTTAGAGAAAATATTGAAAGGATCGGTTTTGTAAAAACAATTTTAAATCCTGATACTATAATGAAACTTGATGATATTTATTTCGATAAAACAGTTTCTTATGACAGTTGTCATTTTGAAAGTTTTTCTCAATTCGGCAAAAATCACGTATTAATTGAAGGTGGCCCAGGTCAAGGTAAATCCTTATTTTTAAGAAGGCTATGCATTAATGAATCAAAAGGAAGCAGTTCAATTCCTATTTTTATTGAATTTCGTAACCTTAAATATGAAAAAAGCTTACGCGTAGAAATTATAGATGCAATTAATGAATTGGGTGTATTTATTGATACAAGTATGTTTGATTTTATTGCCAAATCGAAAAAGATAACTCTTTTTCTTGATGGGTTTGATGAAATTCCTAATCACGTTCGTCAAAAAATGGCTCGAGAATTAGAGAATATTGGTAGAGCTTATCCTGAACTAAAAATTTTAATTTCATCAAGACCGGATGCTGGAATAAGTGGCTCATATTTTTTTACAAAAATAAAAATTGAGCCTATGCCTATTCAAATTCAAAAAGAATTTATTAATTATATATATAAATGCCCTCATCAGTGTAAAAGTATTAATGATATATTGGATAACAGTGAATTTTTATCAGAAGTAACTATTTCTCCTTTATTACTTACTTTGTTCTCAATTACATATAATGCAAGGCAATTTAAGCCAGATAGCTTGTCCGAGTTTTATAGCCTAATATTTCCAACGATGTTATATCGACATGATCGAATGAAAGTGGGTTTTGAAAGATTAAGAAAATCAAAATTAACAGATTTTCAGATGCAAAAGATATTTGAATCACTTAGTTTTCTTTCTTTACAAGACAATAACACTCGTTTTAATTCAAATTTATTTAGGTATTATTTGGAAAATGCGACAAAACTATGTCGCTTAGAGCAAAATCTTGAAGACGTACTGATTGATGATATATCTGAAATAACAGCATTAATTGTAAGGGATGGGTATGATGATTATTCTTACACTCATAAAAGTATTCAAGAGTATTTTGCTGCTATTTTTATAGATAGATTACCAGAAGAGCGAAAAGCATCATTTTATAAAATGATTATTAGTAACCAATCTGAGTTCAGAAAGTGGCAAAACTCATTGTCATTTTTAGAAACTCTTGACCCAAGGAACTATTTAAAATACTTTCTTATTCCATTTAAAAAACAATTGTTAAGATTAAATGATCAAGGGAAAGTAAATATTACATATTTACAACTTATGCAATTAATTGGTGAAGATAGCCGAGTATTGGTAACCGAAAATGGAGAAATAAAAAAGGTATATTGGGGGGATAGCATTTCATCTATATTATATTGTGATTATTCAAATTATGCTAAATTGGAAATAAAGAGTTATCTCAAAAATATGAGAAGTGATATTTGCGATGTAATTTCATACTCTGATACAAATGACTATGATGATTTTCGAACAAATGATGGAAACTTTTTATTACCATTAGAATATGTAATAAAAAGTACTAATTGTCAGAGGGGCATTTCAAGTTATGTATCAAAAGCGTTTGAAAAAAGTCATTTCAAAAATGAAGTAATTAGTCTTGAGAATGAGTTGAAGCTTGTAGATATTTATACGGATGAAATATTACCATTTTAAAATATCGCCTAACAGATAAGGATATGTGTTGCGCAGCCAACACTATCCTAAATACCGAGCAAGACAACTCCCGACGGATAATATTCATTATTATCCGTTGACTTAGTTAGCACCTGTATATTATCTTTAAAAAATACCAGCAAAATCTGGTACCGGGATTAGTACCCCGAAATACTTCCAAGGCGTAGTAATAACGCCAGCTAATGCTGGTTTTTTATTGCGACGAACTCGCACATCTGAATTATGGTGGGCTGAGTGAGGCCGATTCGTTCGGGCCGTATCCTTGGAAGCGGTAGTACTAACCTTGCTCAGCTTACCACCCAGCGATTAGTACCTCTGTGTGGTGATTAGGAATCATTCCAAGGAGGTTATCATGCCTATCCAACCTGCTTTGCCTATCGCGCAACTCAGTCCCTCAGGTCTTATTTTCATTTCTGATGCTAATGAACTCGTCACTGATTCATTAATGGTATCGAAACATTTAAGTAAACGGGTAGTGGTTAAAGATATCTTCTATTTTTCTGTGAAGTATTGCTTCATTACTGTTTAATTTAGCAAAGGTACGCAAACCTGTTATTTGAATTTGCACATGACTTGCTAATTCTTCACTATCTTTACTTGCATCAATAATTCCTTGTGTTTGAGCTTCTTTAATTAACGCAGCAAACTCAAGAAATATCTCGTTTAGGCAATCCTTAGTTACATTGATCAACTCCTGATTTTCCGACGTTAATTCCCCTATGGTTTTGGCAAGCATGCAGACACCGTTTGGCGCATTAGTTTGAGTGTCGATAACTTGTGCTTTAACAAATGCCTTTAATACCTCAATAGGTGTGTCGCTCACATTTCTTAACGTTTCAATTTTCGCAAGCCCCATATCGGTATAGTTGCGCAGTACTTCCTTGAATAATCCTTCTTTACTACCAAAAGTTGAATAAATACTTCCCGGTCGCATATCAATTTCGTCTTGCAGATTACGCATTGATGTCGCGTGAAAGCCTTTTTTCCAATACAAATTTGTGGCTTTATTTATTACCTCTTGGCGGTCAAATTTTGCTGTCTTTGCCATAATACGATTTTATAATTTCAAAAATGAACACTCGTTCAATTATAGTAAGTGTAAGTGATAAGGTAAAGAGAAATTCGCTAATATCAATAACTGTACATTACAGTAAAATAGAAATTTTTTAAAATAAACACCTTAAAATCAATATGATAAAACAAAATCATTAGAATCTATAACGATCGTTCATGTTTCGATATAGTTCAATTTGTAGACAGGGAATACGGCTTCTTTCTGTGGAGTATCACATAATATTTCCCTTTATTTTGAACAACGATTGGAGTATTGAAGATGAGTAAATTTATTTTTCACACAGTAGAAACAGCGCCAGAAAAAAGTAAACCAATGCTAGAAGCAGCAATGAAAAAAACGGGCGCAGTACCTGGTTTATTTGCGGTAATGGCAGAGTCTCCAGAAACACTGAAAGCGTACCAACAGCTTCACCAGCTATTTATGAATTGCTCATTTGATGCAGAAGAGCTAACGGTTGTGTGGCAAACCATTAACGTAGAGCATGAGTGCACTTTCTGTGTACCTGCACATACTGCCATTGCGCACTCGATGAAAGTTGATCCTGCATTAATCGAAGCACTGCGTAATGAAGAGGTAATGCCAACAGCAAAACTACAAGCATTGCATGACTTTACGTTAGCAATGGTTCGTGAGCGTGGTAATGTGTCTGACGAGCAAATGGATGCATTTTTTGCAGCAGGTTACGGCCAGCAGCAAGTACTTGAAATTATCCTAGGCCTATCGCAAAAAGTGATTAGTAATTACACAAATCATGTAGCGAAAACACCAGTAAGTCCTATGTTTGAACAGTATGCTTGGACTAAAAAACGTAATTAATCTGATTCATATATTTTTAAATACCAAATCAACAAACTCCCGACGGATAATATTCACTATTATCCGTTGACTTAGTAAGTCCCTGTGTATTATCTTTAAATGGTACCAGCAAAATCTGGTATCGGGATTGGAACCCCGAACGAACTACAGGCGTAATAACGCCAGCTTATGCTGGTTTTTTTATTGCGGCGAACTCGCACACCTGAATTATGGTGGGCTGAGTGAGGCTACTTTCGAGTAGGCCGTTTCCTGTAGGCGGTAGTTCCAACCTTGCTCAGTTCGCCACCCAGCGATTGGAACCTCTGAGTGGTGATCAAATCATTACTATAGGAGGTTATCATGCCTATCCAATCTGCTCTGCCTATCGCGCAACTCAGTCCCTCAGATCTTATTTTCATTTCTGATGCTAATGAACTCGTTACCGATTCTTTAACGGTATCGAAGCATTTCAGTAAACAACACAAAAATGTAATTCAAAAAATAGAAAATCTTGATTGCTCTGATATTTTTACATCAGCTAACTTTTCAGCTTATGTTCAAAAACTAAACATTGGTAATAGTGCAGTAAGAGATTCGAAAGCATACCAAATGACAAAAGATGGCTTCATGTTCCTCGTAATGGGATTTACGGGTAAACGCGCTGCGGCAGTCAAAGAAGCGTATATCAATGCTTTTAATCAAATGGCAGAACAACTCAAAAAGAAACCAGTAGCAGAACCATTGAGCTATAGAATTATGACTGTTATTGAAAATGGTCAGGCTATAGAGTCGAAGATGATCCCCAATGATGCGTTCATAATTAGTAAATCACATCTTGCTCAATTGTTTAGCGACCTAAACTTATTCAGTGTGGACGAGTTACTGACGATATCGAGTAGTGTAAACGCCAGTATTGCCGAGATAGCTAAACTGCAAGATATGCGGTTTAAGCAGATGAAGAAGCAGTGATAATAGAAGAGGCCCAATTTGGGCCTTTTGAGTGAAAGTGCATGGTTTAAATAAGCATAATTAGGCGAGGGGACAGCGAAAAATGGAAGTGACCTGTATGCTAATACCATGAGTAAAATGGAGAGTTAGTGATTCCGAGACTTACTATGAAAGTGTGAGATGAGTCACTATCAATGACAAGTGGAATTACCACATTTAAAAGTCCCACCAGGGAAACCACGACCTCGATTATTATTATGTACATTACTTGCCTTAGCACCGATCATTGTTAATGGTGGTCGAGGTTTACCTTGATTTGACGTAATATTCTGTATAATTGCATTAGTCAAAAATGGTCCAGTTATTGGAGCAGCAGGACCTGTCATTAGGGATAGTCCTGTACCTATGGCTGTCCCTATTATTGTTGGAGCTAACTGAAAATCACCGCCAGCAGCGGCTGTTCCTGCTGCTCCCATGACATTACTACCAATAACTTTGCCAATAGCCCCAATAGAACGTTTTCTGCGGCTTTTAGGCGCTGTCTCTAAATAAAGAATCCCATCAAAAACAGAAAGATAAACATTTTCAAAAGTTGTAATGTTAAATTGGTCAGGAACTGTTATTTTTTCACCTGGATAAATAAGCTCAAAAATCTCTTTGTTGACATCTGAAACTTCAACAGTGCTTAAACTGAATTCAGAATTAAAAATATAAGCAAAGCTATATTCGGACTCAAGGCAGTATTCGACACCGCTAGATAATAAATACTTATGATTTTGGATCAGCTGAACACATGCATTTGCATTTACTGACATAAACAAAAAAAGTAATGTAACGACGAATCTTGACATTTATTAATCTCATGAATGATAATGATAACAGTTATCATATTCAGGTATATGCATATGTCAAGAAATGCTTTCTGCAAATTAATGCTTTTAGCTTTATTTGTTTTCACTATGAACTTTCTAACTACATTATTGCTTAAGCACTATGATTATTTTGGTTTTACTGAAAATTCATCGGCAATACATGGCAGTATCATTTCGTTTTACGCGATAACTTCATATAAATTTATTGATTACTTAGTTAATAAATTTTCGAATCATAGAGATCGGGGATGATTGCTTGGGAGTTTTTATATTGCCAAAATCCCTGTATCGCGAAATGTTTGAATTGTTGATCTAGCAAAACTGCAAGATATGCGGTTTAAGTAGATGAAGAAGCAGTGATAATAGAAGAGCTCCGATATGGGCCTTTTGAGTAGTTATAACGATAATATAAAAAGACCGTCTTAAAGACGATCTCTTTTGATTTAGACAAATTCCTCTGGTTGTTTTTGTTCTTCTAGGATTTCTTTTAACCGAGCAATAACGACGGCGACTAAAATTATTGAATCTGGATTCTGTCGTTCGATATGTTTAAGTTCGCTATAGTATTTAGATAACTTATTTTTTCTTTTCATAAACTCAATCCTTTAGTTGTTTAATATCCTTATGCATTATGTTTACTATTGTCGGGGGTGTATTGCAAGAATAATAAACAATATTGACTGGCACATTAAAAATAAAGAACCTAGCTATGGCTGGGTTTTTTGCTATCTGGGATATTCGATATTGTACATGTCGTATTTAAGAGATATGACTCATAGAAAATGTTGTAACAGAAGTAATCAAACATTATATGAGTCGGGTTAAATATGGGCAATTCATGCGTAATTGATTATTTATCGATCTATTCTCACACCTTGATAACTACATTGAATTATTCACATTCGGCATAAAAATGAGTATTCGCATTGTTATAGCGTGTATATATTAATGTAAATTATGTTGCGGAGGGTGTTGTATTGTGAAAAAAGGATGTTTATTAATTATACCGATGATTTTGTTATCTGAGTATTCAATCGCAGAAGAATCAACCAATATTATTTTAAGTCCAATTGATCGACCTTATTCAGGAGATCTGGGCTTATTAGCAACAAGAAATAGCGTTAATAATGTCGTTAATGGTGTTAACGCTAGGTTGTCAGATATTAATAACAATAATCAAAGAATGGATACAGCCATAGACGTTAACCGTAATGCCATCCAAGCTAACCAGAATGCGATAGTGGGAGTGCAAGCATCAAGTAATGCAATTTCAAACAAGCTCGAAAATGTTAAGCAATTGGGCGAAGCTGTTGCCATTGGCTCAGCAGTCAACAACCACAATTTAGTAACGACAGGCAATACTATTCAGACTGTTGCAACCAATTTAACTGCTGCAGGTGATGCCATTCAAGCTAACCGTAATGCTATAGAAGCGGTAGAACGTAATAATTCAATGTATATGGAAGAATGGAATAAGATGTTTAATGATTCAATTAATAAAATAGAATCTCAAATCCATAAAAACAGAAAGATTTCTTCAAAAGGGATTGCAGGTGTTGCTGCTATGGCAAACATCCCAACACCAATGGATGGATCATTATCTGTCGGCATTGGATATGGCAATTACGATGGAGAAAATGCATTAGCTTTTGGTGCATCTAAATATTTCACTTCAGGAGTAGCGATAAAAGGCTCATTAGCAACCATCGGCTCTAATCATCCGACTATTGGTATGGGTGCCAGTTATAGTTTTAAATAATAAAAAGTTTTATAAGTTATCACTTGTATTTTCTACTCTTTATTTAAAGTAGTTAGAGAGGGTGTTATGGAAATAAAAAATAACATTACGAGCATGACTCGGTGTAACAATATCAAATACAAAGCACCTAAGCTCTATACTCGAGGTTTGGTGGAATATTATCTTTGGAAAGATGAGTTTCATGACCGATATGTTCAAATTATTTCAAAAAGAAAGGGACATGATGTTTCTTTAGATGAGGAATATTATTTCTTTTCAATCAGGCAATATAATAAAGGTGTTTTTTTAGGTAATGTTTGGGGATTAAATGGGAATTTAAAAAAACAAAAAATAGTAAGTATTGATTTTTTGTTTAAATTAAAATCTGTACTTCAGCATTACAACCAATTAAATGCCAAATCAAAGAGTGAATATTGATTGGTGTGATAGTAAAAATATATGTATTGCGCAACAATAAATTGCGCAATGCTACTTCAGAGTGAATAAAAATAACAAACTAAAGAATGTAATTTTTTACCGTATCACTGTGTCTAATTATAGAATGACATACCAAATTGGTCTGCATGTTTTATGGAAGTGTTGAATATGGAAAAAGTAAGTTTTACTGTTAATAAAGATAAGTGTCGATTACACAAAAAACTAAAAGAAATTAGGGTGGCTATTATTTCTGGTGATAAAAAATTACCTCGGCTTTTTATTGAATTAAAAGCTGAGCAGGAAAGATTTGAAAAAACGTATTTATAAATAATAAGTAAAATAAATGATAATATTACTACTAAGGTCATTATTATGATCTTAAAAACCCCAGCATTGCGTAGTGATAAATTGCGCAATGCAGCCAAAGGTCAACAATGTGCAGTTCAAATTTTAGGTGTGTGTAACTTTAATCCTGAAACCGTGGTATTAGCACATCTACCGAGTGTTACTCATGGTATGGCTTATAAGTCTGATGATATATGGGCAGTCGATTGCTGCTCGAGTTGTCATGAGGTTCTTGATGGACGAGTACCATTTATATGGTTAGCAGGAGAAAAAGAACAATATATGCTTACGGCATTGCACGTAACATTAATGAGAAGAATTAGAGATGGTATTTTAATTATTCAATAGTCATTACTGAATGAAATGCGCAGAGCGATATCTCTTTAAACAAGTAAATCCCGATTTACTATTAAATATACCCACCTCAAAATACCACGGCCTTCGTATCGAAAAAATCAGTAACAATCAAAAGCAATATTGCATCGTCTCGTTGATATCAGGTATCTGGCGGTAATATGCCATTTAGCAAGCGAAGCTATCGCGATTATTACTGGATACATGAGGCATTATGAGCAGAGCAATTGAGTTATTCGCAAGAATGCATGAAGTGCGCAGTGTGACTGCAGATGAGCGCGGTCGCCAAACATTAACCGGTGACGTTATCTTAGCTGTATTTGGTAAGGTCCAACATAAGATGCCATTGGGAATGGATTTATTGATGGCCAAGTACGTTCATGATGCACCTGCAGCAAACCGTATCATCGATGTTATGGCCACATGGTTGAATGATGAGCCGTTAAAACGTAAAGACTTAGCGATGGCATTAAGTTGTGTTGCCCTTGATGTATTCTGCGATAAACCAGTAGCCAGTCAAAAGAGACAATTAGCTGCGTTATGGCGGAAATACAGTGACCAAGCTAAACGTAGTAATCGACTCATTAAGGGATGGCAGGTAAAGATAAAGCAGTTACAGCGTAACATCGATAATTGCGAGACCCATGCTGCAGAAGAACGACTATTGTTTGCCATTAATGAGCTTGAAGCGTTAATTATTAAAGAACGCCGTCGTATTGATGAATACGCACAATGTCAGTCCCTAAAATCCTTAACTTGTCCTCGTTGCAGTGGTATTGGCTTAATATTGAATATCGGCGAATGTCCTTCATGCAATGGCCACGGCTTGTTTGTTCCTAGTGTTGATAATATTCGCCAGCATCTGCGGCATATTGGATTAGGGCGAGTTAGTGACAAACTGTGGGAGAGTGAGTTGAAGCCGTGGTTTGAAAAGTGTTTGAGTAAGTTGTATGTGGAGTCTAGCGATACAACAAAAATGTTATCGAATGATTTATATAATGAGTTATGTTGTATTTAAAAAAGATTAAGTATACTGGTTGCATAATTACTCTTTTATGGCTGCAAAATGGGTACACTATATAATCTTATTCCAGAATTACTTAAAAATAACTCTATTTCTAATAGTTATTTTAGCTATATATTAGCTTTTTTGATTGTTATTAGTATAGTGATTAAAACACTTAAGATAGTCATTACTTTTCATGAAAATAATATCATTACGCGCTTTTATAAAAGAATTAGTTCTATTAATAGCGAGGGCTGTGATGAGCACACAAAAAAATATCTGAACTATGTAAAGAATCAAGAAGTTTTCACACTGTTATCCGGTATAAGAACAGCTCCTGAAAATGCAAAGATGATAATGGATTTGTATCTAACAGGTGTTGTTAGTCGCCAAAGAATTAAGGCTATTTATGGGTATTTAAAACCTAAAGAAGGTAAGGTGTATATTGATATTAACAGAGGTCATAAGGTTTACTTTATCTATTCTTTTTCTGTAATGTTCTGTTTTATGCTTTTCGGAATGTTATTATATTTCATTATGACATATGAAAACCCATCATTATTAAATATTTTTATTGGTTTATTAATTTGGATGTCTTTATCTTTAGTTGGTTTATTTCTAGGTTCTGAAGCTTTTAAATATTATTATTTAAAAAAATTAAGAGAAAGTCTGTTGGTTTTGAATAAACTAGCTAATCCTGAGGATAATATAAGTTTAATTTCATTTTCTAAAAAGAGTAATAAAACGGCCAGTCTTGACCCTACCGCAAACTAAGGTAATCTATACCAATCATGCTAAACCTCGACCTTTCGTCGGGGTTTTTTTATGCCTGGAGAAAATGACATGCTTGATAGAGCAACACTCGCAATCACTGCTGGAACCGGTGTTGGTGTGGGGATCAGTGCCACCACATCAGCAGAAAATGCGCAATCGATGTTAAACAGTAGCTTTGAGCAGATTATTACTGGCCACTTTACGTGGTATGGCAGCGATATCATTACAGTTGTAGGTATTGGATTATCTATTGTCGGTATCGCTGTGACGATCTATCGCATCAAATTAGAGCGGCAGCGTAAGTATGCGCTTTAATAAACTTACTGGTGCGCTATTAGCTGGAGCTGTTGCGGTTACGGGAGCATTTGAAGGGTATCGGCAAATATCATATCAAGATGTGGGTGGTGTCTGGACAGCGTGTTATGGCGAAACCTTAGGCATTAAACAAGGAGACACGTTCACCAAAGAACAATGTGATGCCATGCTCGCGTCATCACTTAATAAACACAATACTCCCTTAGAAGATATCCCACAGCAATTGCCGCCTAATGTCCACTTAGCTTCTCTCGATTTAGCCTACAACATTGGTATTGGTGCTTTTAAGCGCTCAACAATGTATCGATATCTATTGAATGCTAATTATCCACCGGCTTGTAATGAAATCATGAAATGGCGATTTATAGCAGGTAAGGACTGCGCTATTCGTAGCAATTACTGCTATGGGATAGTGAAAAGGCGTGATGTGGTGCAGCAGCTATGCATGGGAACGATCAATATCAATGAAGCATTAGTACAGATAGGCCAAATGCCATTAGATAAGGAAATAGTGGAGGCCATGAATGCTACTCAATAGAGTAAAGACAGGAATGATTGTGGTCCTTATCGCTATTTGTGCCGGCATGGTATTTAAAATCAAGCTACTTATCGCCTCCGCTGAGGGAGCAAAACAGGAAGTGGCCACATTATCACTGCAGCTAAGCACTGTTGAATCCATCAAGAATAGCCAATCAAAGCAAATTGCGCAGTTAGTTCAAGAGCGCAAAACATTATCAGGTCTGTTAAGCGCCAGAACGGAGAGCCTACACCGTGATAAAGCAAAGCTCAGCGCCGATATCCAAACACTCAAGAAAGCACTATCAACCAATACCTGTTTTGATACTCGCTATCCTAAGTCTGTTATTAAGCGGTTGCACCAGTCCTACTAGAGTCATCACTAAAACCGAAACACTGTATGTCTTACCACCAATAGGGTTAGTTGTTCCATGTTACAAGCCTACATTGACAGCAACAACCCCCGCTGAATTACCCGTCGATACACTCAAGTTAAAAGCTGCGCTGCGAGAATGTGCGCAATATGTCGATGACTACCTTAAGTGGCGAAAGCTCCAAGACAAATAGACATTACAAATGGTCCTTACGAGTGCCATTGATAATGTTCCCTCCAATGATCTCTCGAGTGCCTTATGACAATAGAAAATGAAACTGGCCGCATTATTGAGATAATCGATAAATGCGGCAACGTCGTGTGCGTCATGTTAACTAATGGCGCTGTAATAGATATTGCTACAACCCATGAGGTTAAAGTCGGTGATTGGGTAGTGGAGGGAGAGCTAAGCCAAGAGTTAGCAAGTAAGTAGATAACCATATGGCCAATGATTGGAAGCAACTACAACTGCAGTTCTTAGCTGATAACGATAAGACAGGGATTACAGCTAAAGAATGGTGTCATCAACGAGGGCTTAATTATCAATCTGCACGTCGCTATATCAAAATGCGCACTGCGCAAAATAAGACTGCGCAATCTAATAATGTGCGCAATGCGCAACCTGAAACTGCGCAATCAAAGAATGTGCGCAAAGTTGAAAATATAAAGGGAGAGAATGAATCAGTAAAAAAACAGATGAATTCTAAGTCTGAACCTACTAATAAAGCGAAACGCAAAATAAAATCCAGCTCTAGTAAGTTTAAAAATGGTAAGCCTGGTAATCCACATCCTTCTCAAAGTTTTGAAGTTGGCAATCAACATGCGCGTAAACATGGTGGTTATTCAGCACGATTTGATGACCAATCGCTATTCGATGAAGCGGCCCAAATGTCCCTCGAGGAAGAATTAAAATTGTGTCGTGCTCGCGCTTTGAACTGTATTGATACGATGAAAAAGATTCGTGCTGATATGGTTAATGCAGATTCTGTTGATCAACGCATTGAACTTTACAATGCGATCACCTCGACAGAACAAGCACTCGATAGGAATGTCGTTCGCATTGAATCTATCACTAAAACCCTGTCATCCATTCGTATTGATACTGTTAATGAGCAAAAAATCATGAAAGATACGGATCGAATAGAAGCTGCAACAACCAAGCTAAAATTGGAAGCTGATAAATTGGCAAAAGAGGGCAAAGGTTCAACAACACCAATATCTGCAATGATTGCGGAACTACAAGAGACTGGCTCTGATGGTTTGATATCATGACCGAACAAGAGCAAATTGACTACATCCAAGCTCGAGTTGGCAATAAATGGTGGCGACTGAACAACCTTTACAAAGTTGAAAATGAGGATGGTGACTTAGTCACGTTCACATTGCGACCGGCTCAAGCTCTACTGTTCAAGTTAATGGCACATAAGAACATCATTCTTAAAGCGCGTCAGCTTGGTTTCTCTACTGCCATTGATATTTATCTGCTCGATGAAGCGTTATTTAATAAGAACATTAAGTGCGGCATCATTGCTCAAGACCAAGGTGCTGCAGGTGAAATTTTCCGTACCAAGATAGAAGTACCATTTGATAATCTTCCTGAGTGGCTGAAAGCTGAATTTCCAATTAAAGCCCGTCGTTCTGGTGCAAGCGGTGGCTTCATTCTCTATGAAAGTGGTTCAAGTATTCAGTGTGCAACGTCATTTCGTTCAGGAACAGTGCAACGACTTCACATTTCAGAGCATGGAAAGATTTGTGCTAAGTATCCACAAAAAGCCAAAGAGGTTAAGACTGGTACCTTAAATGCTATTCACCAAAAGGCTATTTGTTTTATCGAATCTACCGCTGAAGGTGTTGGGGGTGATTTTTACTCAATGAGCATGAGAGCATTGGATTTATATAATTCAGGCTCGACGTTGGGCTTACAAGATTATAAGTTTCATTTCTTTGCGTGGTTTCAAGACCCTAAATACTCAGAGCCTCTTCCTCAGTCTGGATTACAGCTCAGTAAATACCATCAAGAATATTTTGCAGCCGTTGAGTTGACCATGAAAGTCACGCTAACGGATGAGCAAAAACAATGGTACATCAATAAAGAACAAAGTCAGGGCGAGGAAATTAAGCAAGAGTTTCCCTCAACGCCACAAGAAGCCTTCTTAACCTCTGGTCGTCGTGTTTTTGATGCAATTCGTGTGATGAATGCAGAAGCTCATACAATGAAGCCGCTTATCATTTACGACATCGAGCCTGTAAGTGGTATCAAAACAAAAGCGCAATCAATGCGTGAGGTTGATAATGAGAAGCTGCAGCGTAATTTGCTTAATATGTTACTTGTGTGGGAATTGCCTGATGTCGATGAAGAGTATGCAATTGGTGTTGATATTGCTGAAGGTCTTGAGCATAACGATAGAAGTTCATTTGATATCGTTAAGAAAAGCACCGGTGAACAAGTCGCGCATTGGTTTGGTCATTTAGATGTTGAGATGTTTGCCTCTCTCGTGCGTCATGTTGGCCATATGTATAACACCGCTTTTGTTGGACCAGAGCGAAACAACCATGGCCACGCGTTCTTACAAAAATTCCGCGATATCTATCCTGTTCGCCGTATCTATCAAGAGCAATACCTTGACCGTGATAACGATAATGACACTCCCAAATTAGGTTGGTTAACAACAAAACAATCTAAACCCATCATCATTGAAGGGTTAAAAGAACTGTTACGCACTCAAACAAGTGGTATTCGTTGGATAGGTACTATCTCTGAACTTAATGCTTACGTGTATGACAGCAAAGGTGCAATGAATGCTCAAGTGGGCTGTTATGACGATCAACTGATTAGCTATGCTATTGCTCAAGAAATGCGAGCACGCATGCCAAAGCGCGTTAAATCTGATGATAACCAGCCAGTAAAAGATAAACATTGGATGACCTATTAATGAAAGTAGACCAAAGTAAACTGCTCGACATCATGTCTGATATTGATGGCCAACCAGATTGGCGTTCTGCTGCAAACAAAGCCGATGCTTATTACGATGATGATCAACTTGAGGCTGAAGTATTAAAAACGCTGAAAGAACGAGGTCAACCAATCACTGTTCAAAACTTAATAAAGCCTGCTGTTAATGCCGTTCTGGGTATGGAAGCAAAAACACGTACTGATTTATTGGTCATGGCTGATGACCCCGATGATGAGATGGAAGAGTTAGCTGAGGCATTGAATGCTGAATTTACTGATGCTTGTCGGCTTGGAAAATTAGATAAAGCCCGTTCAGATGCTTATGCTTCACAACTCAAAGCGGGCATTGGTTGGGTTGAGTGCTTTCGTAACCCGGACCCTTTTGGTGCTAAGTATAAAATCCAAAATGTGCCACGTGATGAGGTCTATTGGGATTGGTTAGCAAAGCAACATGACTTATCAGATGCAAGATGGTTAATGCGTTATCGCTGGATTGATATGGATGAGCTGATAACCATGGTACCAAATAAGCGCGTTATCATTGAGCAAGCGGTTAATTCATGGAATAACTTTGTCGATGTCGATCATATAGCAGGTTTAGACCCTCAACTACAGAGTGGTTACAAAGAATACAGCACATGGACTCGCAGTGAATCTGAATGGTTAAGCCAAAACCGTAAACGTATTCGGCTACAAGTGATTTATTATCGCAATTTTGAGCGTAAACCTGTAATTGAACTCTCTGATGGTAGAGTAATTGAATATCAATCGAATAATGTTGCTCACATCACCGCAGTTGGAATGGAGAAAGTACAGCTTCGCATGGCGCAAGTTAATTGTATCAGTGAGAGTTGGTATGCAGGACCTCATCATTTAGGGGATAAAGAATGCTCTGCACCACAAGGCATGTGGCCATTGATTCCTTTCTTTGGATACCGTAAAGCTTCATCAGGTGAACCTTATGGCATAGTTGCTTCATCAATCAGCGCACAAGATGAAGTAAATTTCCGTCGCAGTAAACTCACGCAGTTATTGCAGTCACCATTGATTATCATGGATGAAGATGCGACTAACATGAGTACTCAAAAAGTTATTGAAGAAATTGATAAGCGTGGTGTGGTAAAGCTTAATCCGAACAGACGCAATCAAAAAACGATGGCAGAAGTGTTCCAAATCAATCGAGATACAGAAGTCTCAAGTCAACAGTTCACTGTCATGCAAGACTCTATGCGGCATATACAAGATGTTATGGGGGTCTCACCATCTTTTCTTGGTCAAGATGATAGTGCTAAGAGTGGTATTGCCATTGCTAATATCGTTGAACAAGGTGCAACAACACTGGCTGAGATTAACGATAATTATCGATTCTCGTGTCAGTTAGTAGGAGAACTCATTCTTGGTTATGTCATTGAAGATTTGAAGAATAAGCGTAATAAGAAGGTTGTCGTTAATCGTGATGACAAGATGAAGCGCAAAGCGGTTGTTATCAATGAAGAAACACCAGATGGAATGAACAATGATATATCGCGTTTACGCTCTCACATTGCTTTAGCACCCGTTCAACAAACATCAGCTTATAAGTCTCAACTGGCTGAACGTATGATGCAGATGACCTCACAATTGCCACCTGAAGTACAAAGTGCAGTCATTGACTTGGTACTTGAATTAAGTGATGTTCCAAATAAAGCCGAGTTTATGGAACGTGTTCGTGGTGCATTAGGTGTTAGTAAAGATGTTGAAGATATGACGCCAGAAGAACAACAAGCAGCAGAGGCTCAGGCGCAGCAGCAACAAGAACAACAAGCGTTAATGATGAGAGAGCTTGCTGCTAAAGTTGGCAAGCTTGAAGCTGAAGCTCAACGGACGGCAGCACTTGCTAATAAAGAGAGTGTAGTTACCGACAGTCAACGTTATACCAATGCAAAAACCCTCGCTGAAACAGGTAAGATATTAACTGAAATGGAAAAAGTAAGTGGTGAAGTTGAGCAGGTTAAGTTAGATATGTTGGTTAATCTACAACAGCAGATTGATACGATAGAGATATAAAATCAGTAATTATTGATAATAAGAATATTTACTCTAATAAATATAGGGTATAAATATACTGCAATATAAAACAAGATGTGTAGAAGCGATATAAATACTACATGGATGTAGACATAACTATAGAATTCCCCCTCTATTTTAATGGTAGTGGTTGTCTTGACTCTACCTGAATCTAATATACTCTGATTCTATTATCTAAGGCCGCACCCGAAAGGGATGTGGCTTTTTTTATTAGCAATTTATATGGATAAAAAGAATATTTGCTCTAGTAAATATAGGGTATAAATATACTGCAATATGAGAGGTATTGTTGGTGAAAATAAATAACCACATGGATGTGGGAATGAGTAATGGGTTTCTCCAGGTCTTTACTCTTTATAATGGCATTAGTCATCTTTACAACCCCAGAATCAAGATACGCTGATACCATTGTGTAAAGTCACACCCGAAAGGATGTGGCTTTTTTTTATGCCTGTTTTTGGGGATAAGGGTTTTGTTTAAAGTCTTTATCCGCACAGACAGCGATACGTCTACAACCGGAGAAGTTAACCTATGACGATTGAAATTACAGGTAATGAAACACTCGATGAACTAGAAGCAATATTGGATAGTCTTGATGATGCCGAAGTGGTTGACGAACCATTGCTAGTAGCACCAGAGCCCGTTGTTGCCGAAGTAGCATCAACTGAAACAGCAGTACCACCATTAGAAGGCGATACGAACGTAGCTCCGCCAACTACGGATGATGTGATTGTTGATCAGAGTAAAGAACAACCCGAGAAGAAAGTCATTGTCGCCAAAGATGGTGAACACACTATCCCATACGATGTGTTGGAAGCTGAGCGTCGAGAGTCCGAACGTTTGCGTCAACAGATTGCCGACATGAAGCAGAAGCAGCCAGAGTATGAACAGCAAAGTCGTTTACTTGAATTGCGCGATAAGCAATTACAGAAGTTGGGTGTTGATCTTGATGACTTACCTGAAAATTTAACCGTCAACGATAAGCAAATCGATGATTTACGCGAGAACTATCCTGAGCTAGCCCCGTTCATTACAAGCCTGATGGCAAAGATTGATGCGGTCACTGCTAATACAGCCCCTGTTACTGATGTATCAACCAGTAACCCTGTATTAGATGATATTAAATCCAATACTGACTTGAATGGTTGGATGGATGAGAAAGGTGATAAATGGGCTCTTGCGCTCGATATTGATGATCGTTTATTAGCCGATCCAACGTGGTCAGAAAAGCCACAGCGTGAACGTTTTGAAGAGGTAGTTCGTCGAACGAAAGCTGCGTTTGGAGAAACATTATCGATGCCTGAATCAGTGCCAGTAATTGAACCTGTCATTGAACCAGTCGTTGATACACAAGTTCGTGAGGTGGCAGAACAAAAAGAGAAAGCCGCAGCGGAATCTTTACCCGAGAGTCCGTCACTTGTAGGCGCATCCAATCAACATCAGGGAACGGTATTGCAACAAGCAGTTAATATGAATAATGCTGATTTGCAAAACTTGATGTCGACAATGACACCTGATCAAATTGATGCGCTCTTAGATCAAGCTGATTATTAATTATCAGTTTATGACATACCTAAACCCGCCTTAATGCGGGTTTTTCTGTTTCTAGGAGTTGCTATGACAACTATAACGCCTGCGCAGGCGAAACATTTACAAGAAGTTGCGCTGTTTACTGCAGCTAACCGAAATCGCAGCTTTGTGAATATGCTGACGGAAGAAGCACCGAAGCAAGCCATGGGCGACAAGAAAGGTAATACACAAACATCGGCCCATGCACCGATTGTACGTATCTCAGATTTAACTAAACAGGCGGGTGAATCTGTTGATATGCAGATCATTCATAAACTTTCCAAACGCCCAACAATGGGAGATAAGAAGTTAGAAGGTCGTGGTGAGAACCTTGAGTTTTCAAGCTTTGAATTAAAAATCAATCAAGGCCGTCATATGGTTGATGCTGGTGGCAAAATGAGCCAGCAACGAACAACGCATCAGATTCGTAAAGCAGGGCGTACTTTGCTTGGTCCTTATTTTAATGACTTGCAAGATCAAGCCGCTACTATTCATTTAGCTGGTGCGCGTGGCGATTACTTTGATGATGACATTATCGTGCCGCTTGAAGGTCACAATGAATACAGTGATATTTTAGTTAACGATATTTTGCCACCCACCTATGACCGTCATTTCTTTGGTGGGGACGCAACATCATTTGAAGGTCTTGATTCTGCAGATATTTTCAATATGGATGCTGTGGATAGTCTCAGTCTTTATCTCGAAGAAATGGCACATCCCTTACAGCCAATTCGTTTTGGTGCCGATGAATTAGCCGGCGATGAGCCTTTCTATTTACTCGAAGTAACGCCTCGCCAGTGGGCAACATGGCAAAAAACATCGAGCTATAAGGATTGGCAACAGTTAACTGCATCAGCACTTAATCGTAGTCGTAATTTCCGTCATCCTGTTTTTGCAGGTGAATGTGCAATGCGCGGCAATATCTTAGTACGTAAATACAAAGGGATGCCAATTCGTTTCAACCAGGGGTCTGCTGTGAAAGTATCAAATAATGATAATGGAGCAACAGTTAAACAAGTTGAAGCCAGAACCACTATTGATCGTGCCATCCTTTTAGGTGGTCAGGCATTGGCTAATGCATGGGGTTCAACCTCAAGCGGTAACCAATTTAAATACACAGAGAAAAAGGTGGACCACGATAACGGTACGGAAATTTCTATCGCATGGATGAATGGTCTTAAAAAGATCCGCTTTGCTGACAAGAACGGGCGTATTAATGACCATGGCGTTATCGCACTCGATACAGCTGTCACGCTGTAATTCATTCACCACAAGAGAGATTTGTTATGGCTAAAGTTATCGCACAAACCATGCGAGATACAGTGTATGCAGGTGCTGCCGGTAATCTGAGTATTGCCTTTGGTAAGATTGATGTAAAAGCGGCGGCTGTTGATACTGAAATTGAAACGCTTGAATTACCGATTGGCTTAGAGATCGTTGGTGTTCGAGTGGCAACTGAAGCAGGTTTAGGTACTGGTGTAACTGTGGATATTAAATTGAACGCCAAAGTGATTGCATCTGCGGTAAACGTCGCGGCTCAAAGTTCTGTTGTTATTCCTATTCAGCCTTTTTATTTGGTAGAGAAAACGGTGCTTACAGTCGTTGTTAAAGGTGCTGTTGCGACGGGCTCTATATCTGTTATGCCAGAGTATGTATCCGTTGGTTTTTAATTATTAATTAAACGATAAATCAAACGACATAGAGCGCTCATTATGGGCGCTTTTTTTATGGGGATAACCATGTCAAAGATTAGCATTGCCTATATTGGCGATAAACCATTTAAGAAAGACACGATCACCGGTTCTTTATTAATATTCCCTCAAAGTAAGCCTGTAGAGGTAGAAGCTGATATTGCTTACATGCTGCTGCAATATCCAAAAGTATGGGTACGAGAAGAACAAGTTGAATTGATTCAGACTGAGCTAAAGATAGAAGCAGATGATAAAGCGCAACAAGAACGTGAGCATCAGGCTCAGCTAGCAGCAGAAGCTTATGCTAATAGCATGGTGGTTGAACTGGCTGGGCAATCTATTGATTTATCAAAGATGACGTCAGTCAAATTGGCTACGCTGATTGAAGCGCATGATCTTGCTGTTGATGCAAAAGAGGCACAAGAGTCTGTTGATGATTTCCGTTTGCGTGTTCGTAACGCTATTCGAGGATAAGCCAATGGTACCAGTATCTGATTTTGTATCTACATTACGTTTGTTAGTTGATGTGCCTGTCCCTGGTTTGATGGAAATGGCGATTATTAAAGCTGCGCAACAGTTTTGTCGTGATAGCAAAGTATTGGTTAGAACGCGTCAATTTGATGATGTGTTTGAATATCAGTCAGTATCAGTGATTAGCCCTCAGGTTGGTACTAAAGGAAAAGTGCAATTAAAAGGTGCTGGTATTGTTAATGTCACAAGTAAAGGTGAGGCCTTAACGTCGGGATATGATTTTGATGTCGTTAGTCGAGATGATATTACTTTTAAGGCTGACTTTAGTGATGTGGTGATCACTGCAATGGCTGAGCCTATTATCAATGCAGATCAGCTACCAGAGGTGTTATTTCATGATTATGTCGACGGTATCTGTGCTGGTGCTGCGAATCTTCTGCAATTACAGCCAACAACATCTTGGTTTAATCCTGATTTAGCGCAATACAATTATCGAGAGTTTATTTCCGCCATCCGTCAAGCTTACCGCTATGCAATAGAGCATACACCAGCCCTTGAACTTAGTAATTCAGCTTGTCGCCGGGAGTTCTTCTAATGATTTCAGTCGATATATTATTAACACAAGCGGCGATAGCATTGGTTGATCCATTGTTTGTGCGTTGGCAAAAACCAGAATTACTTTATTACCTTAATGAAGCCTTGAATGCGGTGATCACTTATAAGCCAAATGCTGTTGTTGCACGTGTCAATATTGAAGCAAAAGGTAATCCCGTTGCGTTGCCTGATGATGCACATATGTTGTTATCCGTTGAACAAATTGGCGCAGTACGAGGACAGTTCACGCCAATGGAAACGTTAAATCGTTTTTATCCAGACTGGCGAACAAGCCAAGGTGAGCCAAAATGTTGGACTAAAGCTGCTGATGAACTGACATGGTTTTGGTTATATCCAACACCTGATAAAGCAACGGTTATTGATGTTCAATATAGTCAGTTGTTAACAGCAACTGAAGGTGGTGAGCTTCGTATGGCAATTACCTATAGTGGTATGTTGCTTGATTTCATCTTGTATCGTGCCTTTAGTAAGGATGCTGAAAATGCCAGTGAAGCGCAGAAAGCTGCTACACACTACCAAGTATTTAATGCAGCACTAACAGGAAAGGTCACAACGGATAGGGTGAAGCAGCAAGCATTAAAACAAGCAGTGATGGAGTAGCCCATGATTGTCTTTGGTATTCTTCGTGATTTAGCAAATAGACCTATCGCGAATGGGTTATTACAAATAGTAGCAACCAGTACGACGAACTCAGTATTCATTGGCTCTAGTGTATACATGAAAGCGAATAGTCGAGGATATTATCAGTTTGAATTATTACCAGGCACATACTCGTTATATGTACAGCCAAGTAAACAAAGCGACGTTGAATATTTAGGTGAAACCGTTGTTACTGATGAAATGCCTGATGGTTCATTAAATAGCCTTGTGGATATTACGGTACCAATATTACCTAAATTGGTACAACAAACGATAGATGCAGCAAATCAAGCTGCATTATCTGCAAGTAATATTGAAAGAAACATTGAACGCACTAATGTACTTGTCATACAAACAAGCAATAAAGCGAATGAAGTTAAAGATAATCTTCAGCAAATGAATGTATTAGTACAGACGGCCACTGATAATGTAGAGCGAATCAAAGAATCTTTGAATCATTCACAACAAATAAAGGATGATACATTAGGGTTATATAATGCTACCAATTTCAGTAAACAAGCGTCAAGACAGTATCAATTAGCGGCAAAGGAGAGCGAAGATAACGCTTTAGAAAGCGCCCAACAAGCCGCTCTAGAAGTTGAACAAGCGAAAGCTGTTATACGTATTGATATTGTTAATGCAGCAAAAAGCCAAGCGAATAGATCTTTCCAAGAAGCAGAACGAGCACAATCATCCGCTCAGTTATCACAAACAGCTAAAGAGTCAGCTCAACAATCTGTAAATAATGCATTAGCGATAAAACAGCAAGTATCAGAACGTATTGCTGATGTTGAGTTGTTACAACAACACGTTCAAGAACAAGTTGATATATCTGCTCGTCAAATTGAGTTGGCGCAGCATAGTGTGGTAATGGTTAGTGAAAATGTGGTAGTAACAACTGAAAAAGCGAATATAGCAACACAGCAAGCCGGTATTGCAGAGCAACAAGCAGTGAATGCATTGGAAAGCGCAAATAATGCAGAGGTCAGTGCACATTTAGCTCAAGTAAGTGCAGATGTAGCAACAGGAAAATCGGATGTCTCAATAGAAAAAGCAATCAGTGTATCATTAGGACTCTCCCAAACATTAACCGCAAAAGAAGCTGCAGTTGAAGCCGCTAGACGTGCAGAGCTTGCCGCGGCTAGCTTATCAGGAGCGATGTTAGAACAGGGTGGGATTGATTTATCTAGTGGTGTTACACCTGAGCCTTTAGTTGATATTAATGGGGCTAAAAGAGCATGCTTTTGGAAAGTGACCGTTGCTGGAACGGTGAATGGTATAGAGTACGGCGTTGACGATTCGTTAGTCTATTCAGCTAGTATGGATACCTATTATAAAATTGATAATACTGAAAGTGTGACCTCGATTAATGGTCAGCGTGGTGTGGTGGTGCTAAGTAAGAACGATGTAGGCTTAGAACATGTCCCCAATATAGCGCATACCGTTGAAGCTAATCTAAATAGTGTGCCTGTACGTGATAATCATGGTGATATTCAAGCTCGTTTATTTTCGTCTAGTTTTAGCAATCAGTCAGAATTTTCAGGAGCATTAGCATTTCGTATCGATAATGTTTCTGATAGTTATATTCGGTTTTGTTCAAATCAAGGCGCTATTAGACAGTGGCTAGATATCTATTCTAAATACCAAAGTGATCAAGCTTTTTTAGCTAAAGATGCTCAAGCTGCAGATTCAAAATTACTTAATGGAAATAGTGATTATTACTCTCCAAGGAATAAACCTACTGCCAACGATATTGGTGCCGTAGGGATTTCTAGTAATGGAAATATAGAGTTGGTTGGAGGAGCAGTTATTGCTAATGATGGTAATATTTACAGCTCATTATGGGGTAATGATTGGTTAACTAATCGAGCTTTAATTGGCAAACTAAATAATGTAAATAGTCGATTAGATATGTTTACTTCTATTGAACCTGATTACTTGGAATTTTATATAGATGGTGGGGCAAAAGGCATACATTATTTTAATTCTGATGCTAGATTAAAAAAGAATATCAAACGTATAACTAATTGTACTCGACGTTCTCTTTCAAAGATTAAGGATATTGAATTTGTACAATATGACTGGGATAAAAGTAAATCTGGTTGGGATGGGCATGTAAATATGGGAGTTACTTCTCAGCAATTATTAACAATTGATTCTGAGTTTGTAAATATAATGAGTGATGGTTTTCTTATGCCAAATATAAATTCATTATTAGTTCATGCATTGAAAGCAATTAATGAATTATCTGAAAAATGTGAAGAAATGGAAAAATCAATTTCTACAAATATGAGTTGTAAATAATGAATATGGATTGTGTGATTTATTAATAGATAATTCGAGCATCATTATGTTAATTAATATTTTTGTGATGAAAGGTGAAATACCGCGATTAAAACCTCACTTATTACCTAATGAAGCGGCAGTTATTGCTAAAGATTGTTGTTTTGAAAATGGCATTATTCGCCCACTATGTAATGACGCAGTGGTGGCTTCTTTACCACTATCTGCAAAAACAATATTTAAATATACCGACGAACACTGGTTTCTATGGAATAAGCCCATTGAAGCTATTCATAACCCAATGGCACAAGATGAATGGCAGCGTGTGTACTTTACGGGAGAAAATAAACCTAAAGTGACAGCTCAAGATATAGCGATTGGTGTCGTTAGTCCGGCTGCTAGCTATGACTTAGGTGTGCCAGCACCAAGCTCTGCACCTGTAATCAACCGGATAGATAGTTCAACTGGCAGTGAGCCTGAAGAAGGACAGGTTGATATTTTTGATGATGAAACCCGATTCTATATTCAAACATTTGTGACACGTTTTGGTGAAGAAGGTGCACCATCAAAACCAAGTACAGAGCTATTAATAGAAAAGCCGGGCTCCACTATTTATGTCGGGTTATCTCGCCTTACTGTTAATACGCACAATATTACCCATACTCGCTTATATCGGACAGTGACGAGTAGTGTCAGTGCCGAATACATGCTTGTTGCTGAACTCCCGATTGCACAAACTGAATATATTGATAGTACTGCAACGCTTAATGCACCTATTTTAGAAACGTGGCAGTACGATGTTCCTGATGAAAATATGCGTGGCCTTTGCGTTATGGCCAATGGAATCTGTGCCGGCTTTGCAGGTAATGAAGTGATGTTCTCAGAAGCTTTCTTACCTTATGCATGGCCTAAACAATATCGAGGGACAACAGAGCATCAAATAGTGGGTATTGCAGCTATCGGTACGAGCTTAGTCGTCGTGACTAAAGGGTATCCCTATATCTTTAGTGGTGTTACACCAAGTGCGATTAATGGCACTAAAATAGGTAGTGAACAAGCCTGCGTCAGTAATGAATCAATAGCCGTTATTAATGGTGTGGTTATTTATGCCTCTCCTGATGGTCTTGTTGCGATAGGCTCTGATGGTGCAATAACGATTACAGATCAATTGATGACACGGAGACAGTGGCAAACAAAGCAGCCTCACACAATAAAAGCATGGGCTTCAGAAGGTATGTACATTGCTTTGTATAGTAGTGGTGGGTTTATCTTTGATCCTGTATCTCAAGATTTTCGTGAGCTATCCAATCGATGGGATTGTGCTTATGAGGATTTAGAACGAGATCAATTAGTGATAGTCCAAGACAGTGAAATGCGTCTTTGGCAAGGGGGTGATAACTACTTGTCAGGGCTGTGGCGGAGTAAAGTTTTCCAATTACCAGTAGATTCATTAATGTCATGTGCGCGAGTGGTATCAACGGAGGTTCACCAATTGTCTTTGAAGATTTTTGGTGATGGTAAGTTGGTCTATTCTTTAAGCGAAGGTGAGATACCTCATAACGGTTTTAGATTACCTGCTATTCGCGCAACAACGTGGCAAATTGAAGTCAGTGGTCGTGCAGAAGTTGAACGCTTGATGGTGGCGAGTTCTATGCAGGAGCTAATGTAATGGTTTCCTCAAAATCTGGTTTTCGTGGTGGTCGTGATAATGCGGCAATACAAGAAAATATGGAGTTATTAACAGGGCAACGAGGGAGTGGATTAGATCGTGCCATCACAATGCGAGAGCTTGCTAGCTTAGGATTAATTAACATTACTAGAAATAGTAATGGAGCCATTATTCCTAAACCTATACCACCTCTAAAGCCAGATATTAATCTGCCTGTTGATATTCCTCATTCACCGGTTAGTTTTGCTGCTTTAGGCGGGTTTGGTGCCATTATGTTGGAATGGGAAATTCCAACCTTTAATGGTTTTTCTTACGCTGAATTGTGGCGAGCAATACCTAATGCTGATGGTTCAGCTCCCTCAATAGAACAAGCTGTACTTATTGCAACAACGCCTGCAACTGTATTTGGTGATGTTGTTGATCCTGGTTCTACATTTTATTATTGGTGTCGGTTCGTTAATATCAATGATATTGCTGGGCCATACAATAATGTTGATGGGCTCAAAGTTAGTACAAATAGTAATATATCAGACATTATCAATGATATTGGCGAGCAGATGAAAGCATCTGATTTGATTAAAACATTGAATGAAAAGGGTACGGAAGCATACCAAAAATTATGGGCTCAAAAAGTTCAAGCAGGCGATATCACAGCAGGAATTGGCATTATTGCAAAAGAAGACGGCACTTCTCAAGTGGCTATTTCTGCTTCCCAATTTTTTGTCTTTGACCCACAAAAGGCGAATAGCCATATCCAGCCACTTTTTGCGATTGATAACGGCAATGTCATTATTCCTAAAGCATTTATTGAAAAAGCAACGATTCAAATATTAAACGCACAAACGATTATCGCTGATAGTGTTAAGGCTGGTATTGAGATCAGTTCCCCTCAAATTAATGGCGGATATATTACTGGTGGATGGGCAGGCTTTGGTCCTGGTGGTTCGTATGATGGTTATCATACATACATAACCGCGAATGGTGTTATTTATACCGATAATCTCATTGCGAGTAATGGCATATTTAACGGTACCGTCAATGCAAATGCGGGTACGTTCAATAACGTCTTGATTAATAGTAACTGTACTGTTCTTGGTACAATCTATGCGAATAGGATTGTAGGTGATACTTATGGGCTTGCCTTAGTCAATTCAAATTCCGTTATTGGCTCGAATCGAGGTACTTGGCAGGTAGCAACATTACATGTTGAGCCTGAACCACTTGAAAAATGGCTGCAAGTATCAAACCTGACGGGAACTATGGAAGGTAATGTTGGTGAATTTCGTTGGTATGTCGAATGGCATAAAGATAGTCATTCTGGGCCAGTGGTCTATCGCAAGGAGGATAAGGTGTATGCTCATGGTACAGGAACATCACGCGCTACGGTGTCTGGTAACTGTCGTTTCAGAGTTCCTGCAAACACAAATGCTCGTTATTATTGCATCATGTACACAAGCGAATACGTAAATTGGAATTTTGAAACAAGAGAGGTTGAATATACTTCTTATGTAGAAAGTCGTTATCTGACAGCGTAAAAGTATGTATTTTAATTAGTCCCCTGAAATATCTTGATACTAATTTACAGACCAAAAAATAAGGTGTTATGAACATAGCTAAACAAAACTGGCAACAGTATCGGGATAAATTACTTCCCATTATCCAAACCACTGAAAAGCGGAATTCGCATTTGTTTAGTGACGAAATCGACAAAGCCCTATCTTCTGGTAGGGCTTTTTTATTTGTGGGTGAGGATGGTTTTTTTGTATTGCAGCCGTTGTCTGAAAATAGCGTAATGACAGTGAATGTGATGTTTGCCTTTAACTGGGGTGGCAATGCTATTGAACGTTATCAAAATATGATTGAGCAGTTGTCTCGTGAAATAGGCGCAACAGAATTAGAGTTATATACCGTTGTGGAAAGCTTGGTTCCTTTGCTTGAACAGCAAGATTGGCAATTAACCAATGGCGATAGAGTTATGCATTTTACCAAACCATTATAAGGAGTTGATATGGGCGGAGGAGGCAAAAATAAAGTAGAAGAAACAACAGCACAAAAATCAGCAGCAGAAGTTGCTAATCGACAATGGGATATTTATAAAAACGATTTAAAAGGCTTTGAAGATACTTTTATTCAACGTGTTGATAATTATAACTCGTCATCGAATATGACTAAAACAAAACAAGATACGGGGTTGGCCTATGCTAAAAGTTTCAGTGATTCTCGTAGTGCAGCTAATAAGCAATTAACTGCTTCAGGTATTGATCCAAGCAGTAGTAAATATCAACGAACGATGGCTGATATATCTTCAGAACAAGCGATAGAGCAAGCTGATACGATCAATCGAGCTCAAACTGCTGAACAAGATAAGTATATGGCTGGTCTACAGGATGTTACTGCTATTGGCATGGGACAAAAATCTGACTCATTAGCGGGTATGGGAGATGTTGCAACAGCGAGTATGCGTAAAGCATCTTCTGATGCTCAAAATGCTTTCAATCGCAGATCTGCGAATAATCAATTAATGGGTACGGTTACTGGGGTTGGAGTCTCTGCAGGTTTGCGAGAAGTCGGCAGCATGTCATCAGGTTCCAGTATGGACGGTATCTCGTCGATGAAATCGAGATCTACTTATGATCATGAAACGAATCCATTTGGCACCATGCTTTCTTAAGGAGTAAATGATGGGGATTGCCGCAGACACTTATGCAAACTTAACCCGCCAGATGTATGACGATTGGGAGCAACGTTTTTATCCTAAACAAAAAGAGTTATTGGAAAAAGCATCAACAGGTCAATTAGCATCAGAACAATTGTCACGAGTTGATAGCAATATGCAAAGTTCTTTACGTGCCGCAACTCAATCGAATATTAATAATATGGCCAGATTTGGTGTTGCCGCAGAGCCAGATGTTAATACGGAAGCAAGGCAAGCATTGGGCATTGCGGGAGCTAAAAATGCTATTCGCAACCATGCAGAAGAACGGTCAATGTCAATTCTATCTGGAGCAAAC